>CAXGBX010000303.1:0-3222 GCA_964008195.1 uncultured Flavobacteriaceae bacterium | reverse complement strand
CTTTTCTTCCCTGCAGAATGCTTATTATTTTTTAATTCTACCTGGATCACTTCAAAAGCACTTTCCCCTTGATTACTGGGTTGATGAACAGAATAGTCAGTCCACATCACCTTTCCCGCATTTTCGTCCATAACAAAATCATTTCCATCTTTCATTTTCATTTTTCCTTTGGAATCGGTCATAAATATGGCTACCCCTTCGGGATGACTATGCATAACAGATTCTTCTCCGGGCTCGTAATTAATACGGAGTACTCGTACTTTTTCATTTTCAAACTCCACCTTGTAATGTTCCGGGTCAACTTTTACTGCATCTTGTGCATTTATAACCTGAGCAAAGAAAAAAATACACAGGCCAAGACTAAAAATATATATTGATTTTTTCATTTTTGTAATTTTTAAACCTTGTTACTTTTTATCAATTTTCTGAATTGGCTGTGGAATCTATTTTCTGCATGATCGTCATCATTTCAGAATTATCCCAATAACCATACTCCCGTACAATTTCGCCATTAATGAAACGTGCCGTAAGATGTACAGGTATTGTAATTTGCTGAGCATTACCTGCAATAGTACCTTTCCAGGTTCCCCAGTAATTTACCCAGGTTTCATCATCATCTGTAACAACCATTTCAAAATCATCGTTTTCATCTTGAAAGCCATAAGAAGATAAACCTGAGATGTTTTCACTATGTATTTTAGCAGCTTCTCTATAGCTCAAACCTTGTTCACTATTATGAAATATCTTAGCCGAATCGGCATAATATTTTGCATAGGCATCCCAGTCGGCATCTTCATAAGCTTGAATAACTGCTTTCAGGGTATTTATTTCTTCAGAATCCTGTGTATACCTGATCTTTTCTTTTTCCTTATTTCCGTCATTACAGGAAATTATAATTGATGAAATAAAGAATATTAGGAGTAACTTTTTCATATCTACTATTCTTTAACAATCTTAGTTTCTTGTTGCGCTCCCTGATAGGCAAGATCTGGCCTCATGCTGCCTCTTACTACCTTGTAGTTTTCTACATATTGAAACATCTCATCAAATAATTTCTGTCCATCTTCTCCCAGAATTTTATCATTTTCACTAGACATGCGATCGTAATCCATGGCATCTTTTGCTGAAATTACTGCCACAAAAGAATTTCCTACATTGCCAAAGCCACTTTGATAGATTCGATACTGCATTTTGGAATTTTTGGCAGCAAAGAGTTCTTTTAATTCTTTCATCTTTGCCTGTATTTTTTGCATATTATCTGGGGTTACTTCCATTCTATGCCAAACACGATAATCCTGTCCTGGAGTATTGGTGTTTAGTCCATTTGGCATATAGGAAAGGGACGGATTTAATATGGTAACATAATCCCCGTGTTTATTGTAGCATTTGTCAAAATTTTCAAACATTTTATTGAATGAATCTTCGCCAATTTTTTCTTTAAGATCCTCAAAATTCATATTCTGAATATCTGCCAGACTCTCTATAGGAGTGATCGCTAAATAAGTTCCATCATTCATCGAGGCTACAGACCATTGCATGTTTTTTAAGTTATTTTGTTTACATGCTGCAACAAGCTCTTTCGAAGCTTTCTCATATTCCGCCATCATAGATGGTTTTACCTGATCTTCATGAACCCAGAATGCCTGGTTCTTTCCCTCCTGTGAATACATGCTCAAAGCGAGACATATACAGAATACGGTACCGATAATTTTTTTGGTGATTTGCATAATAATAGTTTTAAAAAAATTAGAATTTAGTTAAACCAAATATGCATTGTAGGTGGTGTTCACTTGGATAAGGTAAAGTCTCAGAATTGGAGTTAGTTGATCTTGATAATTTTGAAGAGCCCTCTAATTCTTGAAATTCAATCTAATGATACAAATATACTGAAAGTATTGATAATCAGTTAAATAAGCATGAAATTATCTTAATTTTGAACTTCCTGGGGATGTCGGGTAGAAAGAAGGTAGGGTGATATGATATTTCACTACAATAATCCTGATACTTATTACTATAGAAGAAGTGACCACATAAATTATATCGGCATCTACTCCCATATCATACAGGGTTACATATCCAAGAGCTCCAATTAAACAGGCCGTGGCATAAATTTCTTTTCTGAAAATAACGGGAATCTCATTACAGAGTATATCACGAATAACACCTCCAAAAGTTCCCGTCATTGCACCTAAGGCTACAGATACAATAGGATCCAGATCATTTTGAATTCCAGTTTCCACTCCGGTAATAGTAAATACGCCCAGGCCAATGGTATCAAAAAGGAAAAGTGATTTTTTAAGGTAATTCAGTTTATTTCTAAATATGATAGCTAAAATTGTAACTACACCAATTAGGTAGATATATACGATATTTTCCATCCACATGACCGGGGTACTTCCAATAAGTATGTCCCGAACTGTACCCCCGCCAATCGCAGTAACAAAAGCAATTATAAAAATACCAAAAAGATCCAGTCTGCGGTTCATGGCAGAAAGCGCTCCGGAAATAGCAAATGCTACAGTTCCCAGAATATCTAAAATAGTAAACAAACTGAATTCCATACTTGGCAAAGGTAATTTTATCTTTTAAATTTGTTAAGTGTCATAGAAATTTCCGACTTTATTTTTTAGGTTTATCAACAAATAGAAGATCTTAATAACAATAAGTGTAAGGTTTGCATCAAACTGCCTACTTTTATACTTCGAAAAAGAAGTACAATGAGCGATACTATAGAAAGAGTAAAATGTTTAATAATTGGTTCTGGGCCTGCAGGATATACAGCTGCTATTTATGCTGCACGTGCAGACATGAAACCTGTTATGTATACTGGAATGGAGCCGGGAGGACAGTTAACAACTACCACAGAGGTTGATAACTTTCCGGGGTATCCACAAGGAATTGATGGACCTAAGATGATGATGGAACTTCAGGAACAGGCTGAGAGATTTGGAACGGAAGTTAGAATAGGAATGATCACTGAAGTTGATTTCTCTAAAGAAGTTGGTGGAATTCATAAAGCATGTGTAGATAATAATAAATGGATCGAAGCTGAATCTGTAATTATCTCAACTGGTGCTACCGCGAAATATCTTGGCTTGCCAAGTGAGCAAAAACTGAGAGGTGGAGGAGTTTCTGCCTGTGCCGTATGCGACGGTTTCTTTTACAAAGGTCAGGATGTAGCGATCGTTGGCGGTGGGGATACCGCTGCTGAAGAGGCTACCA
>CAXGBX010000302.1:0-3222 GCA_964008195.1 uncultured Flavobacteriaceae bacterium | reverse complement strand
TTTTTAGTAGGCCATGGTGACGGGCTTGGTCCCGGAGATAAAGGATACAAAAGGATGAAAAAGGTTTTTACCAATCCGCTATCCAAATGGCTATATCGCTGGCTACATCCAGATCTCGGGGTTCCTCTGGCACAGTATTTTTCAGTGAAAAATAAAATGATTTCCGGGGATGAAGATCAGACCTTTCTTGGCGAGGACAAAGAGTGGCTTATTCAGTATTGCAAAAGAAAACTGGAGCAAAAACATTATGATTACTTCCTGTTTGGCCACAGACATTTGCCTTTAGAAATAGACCTTGACGAAAGATCTACCTATATCAACACCGGTGATTGGATAAGCCATTACACTTATGCGGTTTTTGATGGGGAAAACTTGCAGTTAAAAAAGCTCAAATCTTAAACACTTTCCCTTATATCTTTCAGCTTTAGCTGAATTTTAGTATTCCCATTCCAGGTATTTTCATCCAGACTATACACGGCATCGAATTTTTTACCTTCTTGAATTAGCTTTAATTTCTCTCCTAAATTAAAGCCTATCACATCAAATGTTGCTTTAGAGCCTTCCTGTTTTACCTGGCATTTTAAATGCGTTTTATCTTCTCCCACACATTTCCCAAAGCCGGTATCTGTTAATCCCTTAGTAAGAAAAACTGGTGACATGTTCCCGGGGCCAAAGGGTGCGAACTGCTTTAGAATTCTGTAAAATTTAGGGGTGATATCCTTTAAATTTAATTCAGCATCTATAGTAATTTCAGGAGTTAAAAGGTTTCGATCTATGGTTTCAGAAACCACTTCTTCAAATTTTTGCTTGAAATTCAGGTATTCAGATTCCAGAAGAGTTAGCCCGGCTGCATATTTATGTCCGCCAAACTGTTCGATATATTCCTTACAGCCTTCTAAAGCTTCATATACATCAAATCCCTTAACCGATCTTGCTGAAGCTGCGAGTCTGTCCCCACTCTTAGTAAAAACCAGTGTTGGTCTATACCATGTTTCAGTTAATCTTGAAGCCACAATCCCAATCACTCCTTTATGCCAGTGTTCATCATAAACCACCGTAGTGATACGCTCTTCCTCTTTTTGAGTTATGATTTGCTGTTTTGCTTCTTCGGTAATTATTTTATCTGTGCTTCGTCTATCAGAATTATAGGTTTCAATTTCTTCCGCATATTTCGCTGAAACCGATTCGTTTTCTTCCGTTAAAAGATTTACCGCATGCAATCCATGTTTCATCCTCCCGGCCGCGTTGATACGCGGAGCTACAATAAACACTACATCAGTAATACTCGCATTCTTGCGGTCGCCTAACAGACTACTGATTCCCTTCCGCGGTGCTACATTAATCACATGCAAACCGTGATACGCCAGAATTCGGTTCTCTCCGGTTATAGGTACAATATCGGCTCCAATAGCTGTTGCGACCAGATCCAGATACGGCAGTAATGTTTCCTCCGGTTCATTATTCTTTTGGGTAATTGCCTGAATGAGCTTGAAACCCACTCCACAACCGCAAAGCTCGTCATATGGATAACTACAATCTTCACGTTTTGGATCTAACACCGCCACTGCATCTGGAATGTCATTTCCCGGGCGGTGGTGATCACAAATCACAAAATCGATCCCTTTTTTCTTAGCATAAGCAACTTTTTCAATGGCTTTAATTCCGCAGTCCAAAGCTATGATCAGGCTTACCTCATTATCTTCCGCATAGTCTATTCCCTGGTAAGAAACCCCATATCCCTCTTCATAACGATCTGGAATATAAGTGGTCACATTCGGATAGCGGAATTTTAAAAATGAGGACATTAATGCAACGCTGGTCGTTCCGTCTACATCATAATCTCCATAGACCATGATATTTTCTTCATTTTCGATCGCTCTCTCAATTCGTTCAACTGCCTTATCCATATCCTTCATCAAAAAAGGATCATGAAGATCGTTTAAATCGGGACGAAAGAATTTTTTTGCTTCTTCAAAGCTTTTAATTCCTCTTTGAACAAGCAGTTTAGCAACAGGAACCCCAATCCCCAGCTTTTCTGCCAGAGCATTTACGGTAATAGAATCGGGTTTGGGTTTTAAGGTCCAGCGCATAGTTTAAAATAAATTGAAAGAATATCGAAATTAGTAAAAAACAAGGTACATGAAATAAATACTTAGTCTAATATTTCAGCAATTTTATCCTGAAGTTTCGGTACAACTTCAGCCTCAAACCACGAATTCTTCATTCTCCAGAATCGGTTAACGGGTGACGGGTGCGGAATAGTCCAGAATTCAGGTAGATACTCTTTATAATTCTGAACTTTTTGGGTGAGATTTTTATTTTTTCCCAGGTAGTAATTGGCGGCATAAGAGCCAATTATAATTTTTAACTGTACATTTTCCAGTTCTTTCCAGACTGCATCATGCCACAGGGGTGCACATTCTTTTCTGGGAGGTAAATCTCCTGTATTTGCCTTTCCTGGATAACAGAAACCCATAGGGAGCACCGCAAAATTATCTGCTTTATAGAATGTTTTTTCATTTACTCCCAGCCATTCTCTGAGTTTTTTCCCGCTTTGATCCTTCCAGGCAATTCCGGATTCATGGACTATGCGCCCCGGCGCCTGACTTATTAATACGATTTTAGAGTTATTACTGGCTTCAATAATTGGCCTGGGGCCTAAAGGCAGATGCTCTTTACAAAGTTTGCAGTCTCTTATTTTACAAAGAAGATCTTCCAAAATATCAGGGTTTTCCTTCTACGATGACCACAATCTCACCTTTCGGAGGTTTATTGGTATAATGACTAAGTACTTCTGAAGTAGTTCCCCGAATAGTTTCTTCATGTAATTTGGTGATTTCCCTCGAAACTGAAACACGTCTCTCTTCCCCGAAATATTCAGCAAAATGCCCTAAGGTTTTAATAAGCTTATGCGGAGATTCGTAAAAGATCATGGTCCTGGTTTCTTCTGCAAGTAGTTTCAACCTTGTTTGCCTGCCTTTCTTTACCGGGAGAAAACCTTCAAAAACAAATTTATCATTGGGCAATCCGCTATTTACAAGCGCAGGAACAAAAGCAGTGGCACCCGGTAAGCAATCTACCTCAACACCGGCTTCAACACAGGCACGGGTTAATAGAAATCCGGGATCTGAAATGGCGGGAGTTCCGGCATCGCTAATCAATGCAATTGTTTCTCCGGCCTTAATTTTTGAAACTATACCATCTACCGTTTTATGCTCGTTA
>CAXGBX010000301.1:0-3225 GCA_964008195.1 uncultured Flavobacteriaceae bacterium | reverse complement strand
GAAATATCAGGCTAAAAGAAAAGCGATCATTCTTCTGGAAGACGGAACCATATTTTACGGAAAATCTGTAGGTAATAAAGAAGGTAGTGCCGTTGGAGAAGTTTGTTTTAATACCGGGATGACAGGGTATCAGGAAATCTTTACAGACCCATCTTACTACGGGCAGTTAATGGTCACCACCAACGCTCATATTGGGAATTATGGCACTAATAAAGACGAAAATGAATCTGATTCGGTTAAAATTGCGGGCCTAATCTGTAAGAATTTTAGCTATACAGAATCGCGACCAGCTGCAGATAAAACGCTTCAGGAATTTCTTGACGAGAATAATATTTTCGCCATTTCAGATGTAGATACCAGGGCCCTGGTTACCTATATCAGAGAAAATGGTGCTATGAACGCGATAATTTCTACAGATGTAGCGAATATAGATGCTTTGAAGAAACAATTGGAAGAAGTACCAGATATGAATGGTCTGGAATTAGCCTCCAAAGTTTCTGCCAAGGAGCCATATTTCTTCGGAAATGAAAACGCATCCTATAAAATCGCTGCCTTGGATGTAGGTATTAAAACTAATATTCTTAGAAACCTTGCTGAAAGAGATGCTTATATTAAAGTCTTTCCGTATAATGCGACTTATGAGGATATGAAAAAGTGGAATCCTGATGGATATTTCCTGTCAAACGGACCTGGGGATCCACAACCATTGGATAGCGCAATTGAGGTTACCAAGACTATTATTGAGAAGGATCATCCTCTATTTGGAATCTGTCTGGGACATCAGATCATCGCAATTGCTAATGGAATCAAGACCTATAAAATGCACCACGGTCACCGCGGAATTAATCATCCTGTGAAAAACATGCTAACAGGTAAAGGGGAGATTACTTCCCAAAATCATGGATTTTCAGTAGATAAAGAACAAACGGAAGCACATCCGGAGGTAGAGGTAACTCATATTTGCTTAAATGATGGTACCGTTGGGGGATTAGCAATGAAAAACAAGAATACGTTTTCTGTGCAGTATCACCCTGAGGCCAGCCCGGGACCACACGATGCTAGTTATCTTTTTGATGAATTTATAGACAGGATTAGGTCGGTAAAAGCCTAATTTTTAAAATTTTTGAATATTATAAACCGGAATTTCGATTCCGGTTTTTTTTATGACTTTATTACAATTTTCTAAATGATCGAAGATCAGTAAAAGTAATTCTAATGTCAGTTCGAGCGCAGTCAAACTTTTGTTTATCATATAATTGGCTTCGACCTCGCTCAGCCTGACATAGCAACTTTATATTGAGGCTCAGGTAGTAAATATCTACGCACCTGTAAATTATAATTTGATTTCATTCGAAATAAGTCTAGTTTTGAGTCTCAAATATCTCCAATGAAAAAATTCCTTCTGGTCCTGTTTCTGTTTTCGGGGTTTGCTATATCTGCTCAGAAAACCACTAACCAGTTTTCTTTAAATTTTTTAGCTCCATCGGCAGAATACGAAGTTTCAATTTCCAGCCATTCTACTATAGATTTAAACCTGGGAATTGGGTTCACATACCAGTATTCATCTTCTTTAGGAGAAGCTTATGGTATTTATCCCGGTTTTGAAGGCCAGTATAGATATTATTATAATTTCGAAAAAAGAGCTGATAAAGGAAAGAAAATTTCAGAGAACTCGGCCAACTATATTGCCGGGGTGGCCTCTATTACCAGCAGTAATCCTATTATTGGTAATCTTGAGTATGAGAATGAATTCGGGGCATTTATAGGCCCGGCATGGGGAATGCAAAGGATTTATAATAGTGGTTTTAAGCTGAATCTTAATCTCGGGCTCGGAATGGGTTTTAATGATGTTGGCGACACTTTTTTCAGACCGCTGTTTGGATTTCAGTTAGGATGGAAAATTGGTAAATAGTGATGAGAAAAGCTTTACTAATCTTCGTTTTTTCGATATTTTACTTCCCGGTATTTTCTCAAATCCACCCGAAAATATATACAGGATTACAAGGTTTTTATAATAAGGCTTACGAAAACAATTTGTATGGATCTTTTGAAGTAGGAGCAGAGTTATTGAAATATAAATTTCTTGCTCCGGAAATTGGAGTGAAATATTTTGGAGGTTCGCCTAATGAACTTGAAACTTTAGATTTTGAGACTAATCCACCTAGGGGTATAGCAAAATTTGATTCCAGGTTCAAAGCCTTTATATTTTCAATAGGTCCTAAAATGATCTTCGGAAATGAGGAAGCGGCTTTAGTTTTTCTTCCTGAATATAATTTTGGAAACCTCAGGGCTTATAAGCGATTTTTCTCTCCAGATGGAGATTTGTATAGCCTTTCAGAAAGCATTGATGCCTCAGAAAGTGTAAATTTCTGGAATTTTTCAGCTGGTATACAAGGTGATTTTTTTGATCTGGATAACATCACATTCAGCCTGTTGGTTACCTATAGCACTTTAGATACAGAGCAGGCATTTAAAGATCTTCAATTTCAGAATACATCTGAAAACTATAATGCTGGTAGTAAAGATGGTATTGGCCTAACCCTCAGAGCATATTTCGATATTTTCTGAAATTCAGTTTTCATATTCGTTTTTAGCGAAAACGTTTTAGTGCATTTATTTGTTATAAATGCTTTAAAACTAATGGTTTCAGTCGCTTTTTTATACTTCTATTTGTATCTTGCTAGCTGTTTAACTAACTAATAAAAAATTATAATGAGCGCTATTTTAGATATTCACGCACGTCAGATTTTTGATTCAAGAGGAAACCCTACTGTAGAGGTAGATGTATATACCGAAAATGGAATTATGGGCCGTGCAGCGGTTCCTTCCGGGGCTTCCACAGGAGAACATGAGGCTGTTGAGCTTCGCGACGGAGGTAAGAATTTCATGGGAAAGGGAGTTCAAAAAGCTGTTGATAATGTAAATGGAGAGATCGCAGATCATTTATTGGGATATTCAGTTTTTGAGCAGAATCTTATAGACCAGACTATGCGTGACCTGGATGGAACTCCAAATAAATCAAAATTGGGGGCAAATGCTATTTTAGGGGTTTCTCTTGCGGTTGCAAAAGCTGCGGCCAATGAACTGAACATGCCTCTTTATAGATATGTTGGCGGGGTGAGTGCTAATACGCTTCCGGTACCAATGATGAACATTATTAACGGAGGTTCGCATAGTGATGCTCCTATCGCATTTCAGGAATTTATGATCATGCCGGTGATGGCT
>CAXGBX010000300.1:0-3246 GCA_964008195.1 uncultured Flavobacteriaceae bacterium | reverse complement strand
CGTAACCAAAATTGGTACAGCAGGTGGATGGGTAAAGGCATCTTCAGGATATTCGTTTAAAAATACTGAAGCTAAACTGGATATTTTAATTGAGAATATAAAAAGCGGATTGAAACCCTCTGCAAATTTATTTAGTAAAAAATTTCAGTTTTACGATGCGATATTCCTGGAAGTACTGGAAAAACGTAATGATCTTGGAGAATCCATCTTCACTAAATTCTACACAAAAAACAGCATTCAGGATAATTTTAAATTTATGGATGAAGAGACCAGTTTTTCAGAAGAAATAAAAATTATGTTCTCACTCTATCATCCTCAATTTATTAAGTCTTTTTTCAGTAAACTCTAATGTTATTCTGAAAGTAACTTGTCCAGCGTTTTTCTAAAACTTTCACTATTCCAATCTGCAGATCCAACTTTATCTACAACGATACTTCCATCTTTGGCAAGTACATAGGTGGTTGGTAAAGTTTTCCCAATCATTGGCTCGGGAGCTTTCGTAAGCATTTTATATGAAGGTAAGGTAAAACGCTTTCGTTTCATATAGTTGTCGGTAGTTTCATGCTGTTCCCCAGAAATAAACAGAAAAGTAACCTTATCACCATAATCTTCATACAACTCCTGAAAGCTGGGCATTTCAGCAATACAAGGTGGGCACCAAGTAGCCCAGAAATTTATGACGATTACTTTATTCTCAAATTCGGCGAATTCCACACGTCTTCCTTTCTTGTCTTCCAGGACCCAATCGTAACTGGCAATCTTCTCTCTATTATCTTCATCATTTACTGAAGGTGCGAAGGAGATCAGCTTATTAACAAAAATTTGAATAGGCTTTCTCGTCTGCGGAATTACCATTGCCAGAATAATCACGATAATGATGATATTTGACCACTGATTTTTGAATAGTTTCATAAATAGGAATACCAAGTTTTTGCGAAGTTACCACATAAAAAAAACTCCCTGAAAAGGGAGTTTAATTTTTATTATTTCAACTGAAATTAAGCTGCGTTTTGCTTCTTAATAAGGTTAAGAGCTGAACCGTGCTTATACCACTCGATTTGAGGAGCATTATAAGTATGGTTTGCCTTAATCGTATCCTTACTTCCATCTCCATGAACGATCTCGATCGTTAATGGTGTATCTGGAGCAAAATTCTCAAGATCTGTAAAGTTGAAAGTATCATCTTCCTGAATAAGATCGTAATCTTTCTCGTTAGCAAAAGTAAGACCTAACATTCCCTGTTTCTTTAGGTTTGTTTCATGAATACGGGCAAAAGATTTTACCAATACTACCTTCACACCTAAATGTCTAGGCTCCATAGCTGCATGCTCTCTGGAAGAACCTTCCCCATAATTATGATCTCCAACCACTACCGTTGGTATACCCTCTTTCTTATAGTGTCTTTGTACGGCTGGTACGCCATCGTACTCACCTGTAATCTGATTTTTAACGAAATTTGATTTCTTATTGTAAGCGTTGATAGCTCCAATCAAACAGTTGTTAGAAATATTATCCAAATGACCTCTGTAACGTAACCATGGTCCAGCCATAGAAATATGGTCTGTAGTACATTTACCCCATGCTTTAATAAGAAGCTTAGCTCCTGTCAAGTTCTTACCATCCCATGGCTCAAATGGAGTAAGTAACTCCAGTCTTTCACTGTCTTCAGCTACTTTCACCTCCACACTGCTACCATCTTCTTTCGGAGCAACATATCCTGCATCTTCTACAGCGAATCCTTTGGTAGGAAGCTCAATCCCTTTTGGCTCATCAAGCATTACTTCTTCACCATCCTCGTTCATTAATTTATCACGGGTAGGGTCAAAATCAAGTCTACCGGAAATTGCAATCGCGGCAACCATTTCTGGAGAACCTACAAAAGCGTGTGTATTTGGATTTCCATCCGCACGTTTAGAGAAGTTTCGGTTAAAAGAGTGAACAATAGTGTTTTTCTCTTCCCCTTTTCTGTCTGAACGGTCCCACTGCCCGATACATGGTCCACAGGCATTGGTAAAGATAGTCGCGTCAAGATCTTCAAAGATCTGAAGCAATCCGTCTCTTTCCGCAGTAAATCTAATTTGTTCAGATCCCGGGTTAATACCGAAATCAGATTTCGCTTTTACCTTCTTGTCCACTGCCTGTTTAGCAATAGAAGCTGCTCTGGTCAAATCTTCATAAGAAGAGTTGGTACAGGAACCAATCAGACCCCAGTCTACGTTTATTGGCCAGTCATGTTCTTTTGCTTTTTTACCCATTTCAGAAATAGGAGTGGCAAGATCTGGAGTAAAAGGTCCGTTTAGGTGTGGTTTTAATTCATCTAAATTAATCTCAATCAATTCGTCAAAATACTGCTCAGGGTTTGCATAAACCTCATCATCACCAGTTAAATGCTCACGAACTTCATTTGCTGCATCGGCAACATCTGCGCGGTTCGTAGCTCTCAGGTAACGCTCCATAGAATCATCATAACCAAAAGTAGAAGTAGTCGCTCCAACTTCAGCACCCATGTTACAAATTGTACCTTTACCAGTACATGATAAATTACGCGCACCTTCACCAAAATATTCTATAATCGCTCCGGTACCCCCTTTAACAGTAAGAATACCTGCAACTTTTAAGATCACATCCTTAGAAGAAGTCCATCCAGAAAGTTTTCCAGTTAACTTAACTCCTATTAGTTTAGGGAATTTAAGCTCCCAGGGCATACCTGCCATTACATCAACCGCATCTGCTCCACCAACACCAATAGCTACCATTCCTAATCCTCCGGCATTTACCGTATGAGAATCGGTACCAATCATCATTCCTCCTGGAAAGGCATAGTTTTCAAGAACTACCTGGTGAATAATACCTGCACCTGGTTTCCAGAATCCAATTCCATATTTATTTGATACTGATTCCAGAAAATCAAAAACCTCACTACTACTCTTGTTTGCCGACTGTAAATCTATCGCAGCTCCCATTTTCGCCTGGATAAGGTGATCACAGTGTACTGTAGTTGGAACAGCAACCTGCTTTTTACCCGCCTGCATAAATTGTAACAACGCCATTTGCGCGGTCGCATCCTGACAGGCAATCCTATCTGGAGAAAATTCAACATAATCCTTTCCTCTGGCGTAAGCTTCTTTCGCTTTACCATCCCATAAGTGAGAATAAAGAATCTTTTCTGAAAGTGTTAAAGGTTTACCTACAACGTCACGTGCTGTATTCACACGTTCAGCCATTTGGCTATATACCTTCTTAATC
>CAXGBX010000299.1:0-3269 GCA_964008195.1 uncultured Flavobacteriaceae bacterium | reverse complement strand
TGGCATCAAAGCTGGAGATCCAACCAAGGATGATAGTGATATGGGACCTATGGCCAGAAAAGACCTTAGAGACGATCTGCATGAGCAGGTAGAAGAAAGCGTGAAGCAAGGTGCTAAAATCCTTTGTGGTGGAAAAATGCCTGAAGGCGACGGATATTTTTATCCTGCTACCGTTCTTGATGAATTAAAACCAGGAATGCCGGCATACGATGATGAATTATTTGGTCCCGTTGCTTCCCTTATCAAGGCTAAAGATGCCAATGATGCTATGGATATTGCCAACAGCAGTAGATTTGGATTAGGTGGTGGAATCTTCTCAAAAGATGAGGAAAAAGCCAAAGAGCTGGCTAAATATCATTTCGACACCGGGATGGTATTTATAAACTCATTCGGGCTGGCGAAACCAAATATGCCATTTGGAGGTGTAAAAGATTCAGGATACGGAAGAGAGCATGGTAGCTTTGGATTGCATGAATTTGTAAATGTAAAAGCGGTCATGATCGCTTAATTTATCAGAAATTTATACTGAAAAGGGGTTGTCTAAATAGTCCTATTTGCGTCAAGCTGAACTCGTTTCAGCTTCTAATTGATTTTAATTATTAATCACTTAAGATCCTGAAACAAGTTCAGAATAACGCTTTCCGACTTTTTAGACAACCCCTTTTTTAATTTTCTTGAATGCTTATGGATATAAAAACTGTTTTAAAACTATTTAATTAACTGATAATCAGTATATTTAATGATCTAAAATCAAAAGAAAATTCGAGCATGATCTCCAGTATAACAACGTTTAATCTTGCTGAAAAACTGGCGATCGTTAAGGATATTGACAGACTTATTTTGGCCGATGGAAAAGTGGCGGAAGGGGAAATGATTTATCTGGGACAATTGATGAAATTATTGAATTTAGATTCAAATTTTGTGGAAGAGGCACGTAAATTCAATTTCAAACAGGCTCATAGTATTTTGAAAAACCTTAGTGAACCGAAGAAACATTCCCTGGCTATCATACTTCATGAAATGGCATATGCAGACGGTGAGATGGATAGAAAAGAACTAAAAATGTTATTTACCGCTTTCGAAAAGATAGGCGTAAAAATTGAAAAGCCAGGTAATAGCTTATCGATCTTTGATATTTCAGACATTTATTTTAAATCTTCCAGACAGCGAATTCAGCATAAGAATAAGGGTACAGTGGAAATAATTTCAGAAAATAAAGCAGTCAGGATAGAACCTCATATTGAAGGTAAAAAAGGTTATTCTGTTACCACTTTCAATTCTAACGGAAGGAATTTCTTCTGGGGTAAAAAAGTTGAAATGAGCTCAAAGCAAATGGAAGTTGCCGAGGTAAATTCAGAAAATATAGTCCTGAAGGGTTATGATGATCTTTCTCGTGCTGGGAGAGATAAACATTCGAATTTTAGTTTGACTATTTTTCATGATGCCATAGAAGTGAAAAGAGTCGTGATCCATCATTTAAAGGAAAAAATTGATATTGAATACCTTCAGTAATATGGCTACTGAAACCCACCCCAATTTATAAACCTATATAATTTGATAGTGCTTTTCTCGAAAATCACTATCAAAATAAATTTTTGTAACTGTTTTTGATCTATATTTAATCTGTAAATCATTAGTATGGAGAAGGTTGAGTTGTTTGAATTTGAGCACCATAAAAAATCTCAGATTGGGATTCGCTTTGATTATGACCGGGTGATGATCGAGTATCTTAAGAAACTAGAAGACATCTGCTGGACAAGGACATTTGGTTGTTTCTATATAAAAAGTTCAAAAGCAAATTTGGATATTTTATTCAAGCATCTCAATAAAAAAGGCTTTTACGTAGATTATTCTGCTCTTGATGTTTCCAAAATGTCTGTGGCTTCTGCCAAGAAGAAAAAACTTCCTGTCGATTTGGATAGACCTGAAATTATCGTTTTCAGAAATTATCTGAATGGCAGGCGCTATAGTGAAAGTACCGTGGATACCTATATATCATTTGCGTTGAAGTTTTTAAGATTTCATCACTTTAAAAAATTCTATAAAACTAATGATGTGGACAGGTTCGTGGAGACTGAAATTGCGGGGAACAAATATTCCATCAGCTCTCACAGGCAATGTATCAGCGCATTAAAGCATTATTTTGAATTCACCGAGCAAGAAGAGATTGATGTAACAAAACTGGTTAGGCCTGAAAAAAGTAAATATCTGCCTGGAGTTTTGAGTAAAGAAGAAGTGATAGACCTGCTAAGGCTTACCCGAAACCTGAAACATCGATGTGTTCTGGCATTGATCTATTCTTCAGGCTTACGCATTGGAGAACTGATCAATCTCCAGATTGCGGACATTGACATAGATCGCAAACAAATCCTGATTAGACAGGCAAAAGGTAGGAAAGACCGTTATGTGATGCTTGCGGAGAGTTTTTTGCCATTATTATACAATTATCTTCAAACTTATGAGCCTAAGCGTTATTTAGCTGAAGGCTATAATCAATCCCAATATTCCAGTTCTGCCATCAGAAGTTTTCTGAAGGATTCCTGCCGTAGAGCGAATATTAGAAAAAGAGTTTCTCCACACACATTACGGCATAGTTTTGCGACGCATATGCTCGAAAACGGAACCGATTTGCGGTATATTCAGGAATTGCTTGGCCACTCTAAACCTGAGACCACTATGATCTATACCCATGTTGCACAAAAAGATCTTATGAAAATTGAAAGTCCGTTAGATGCAAGTATAAAAGCGCTGCAGGACCGATATGCTAAAGGTGACTCAAACCTGCGTTTATCCCGGAACATACTCGGATAAATGTTTATATTTGAATGGATATAACGAGTTAGCTGCAAGCCTCTGACAAAGATAAAACATGAAAAAGAAAGAATTTCCCCAGTTAGAAACTGAAAGATTATTTCTTAGAAAATTAGAAATATCTGATTGGGAAAGTATTTCATATTTACGTTCCGATAAAATTATAAATCAATTTGTAAAACGTGAAAATGCTGATACAAAAGAGAAAGCAATTAAATTTATTGAAAAAACTAAATTAAAAATTAAAGACAACCAATTATTTTACTGGAGTATTACATTAAAAGAAGACAATAAAATGATTGGTTCTATTTGTCTTTGGAATTTTTCTAAAGATGAAAAAATTGCAGAAATTGGATATGACTTAGATCCTAAATTTCAAAACAAAGGAATTATGAATGAATCAATGATAGCAATCCTAAAATTTGGCTTCCAAATATTAAATCTTGAAAAAATAGAAG
>CAXGBX010000298.1:0-3286 GCA_964008195.1 uncultured Flavobacteriaceae bacterium | reverse complement strand
CATGGCGGGTAAATTTTAATTTACAATGGATAATTGAAAATTGACAATTATTTTGATTTTGAAGTCTTAATAATGCTAGTCAGCAATTTTAATATTTCACCGATGTCATTTTTATTTCATTGTATTCCAGAGCACTAATATAATCAGTTTCTTTTAAAAGGTCTAACCAGTAATCAGTTTCATTAGCTTCTTTTAGGCCAATAGCGAGCTTATGGATAAAATCAGCTCTACTTTCAGCCTGTTCAGCTTCCCGAACCATTGCGCCTATGGAAGTCCCGGAACGTAAAAGCTGGCGCGAAAGTACAAACTCTTTCTTTTCGGCGATTAGAAATTTGTATAAATTGACAATTTTGACAGAAAATGCAAAACTCCTGGTTTTAATAACATTTTCTTTCATAAATATCAATTATCCATTACGAATTGTCAATTAGCGAAGCTCCACGTCCAACCTGGTCACAAATATACTGTGCGTTTTGACAATATGCAACTAACTCATTTTTAATGAATTCTAAAACCTGGTCAATATTCTTTTCTGGATAAAGTACATGTACATTGGCTCCTGCATCTAAAGTAAAACATACTGGAATTTGAGTTTTTTCTCTGAATGCCCAGATTTTATTGATAATTTCCAGCGTATTTGGCTTCATTAATATAAAATACGGCTGACTGCTCATCATCATGGCGTGCAGGCTCAATGCCTCGCTTTCTACAATTTTGATAAACTCCGAAAGGTCTCCTGATTTAAGAACAGGGATTATTTTTTCTAAATTATCGCTGGCTTGCTTAAAACGCTGTTCAGCAAAAGGATGCCCGTGCATAAGATCATGTCCAACGGTACTACTTACCTGTTTTTCACCTTTATCTACCAATAATATAGTATCCTGAAAATTATGGAAGATTTCATCAACTTTTCCCTCATATTTAAGTCCGAAAAGATTTGAAGAATGATCTATATCTGAATGTTCTCCCCAAATCACCAAAGGACCTTCAATACTTCTGCTGGCACTACCGGAACCGAGTCTGGCTAAAAATGATGCTTTTTTATTGAAATAAGTAACCGAGATCTCTGGATTTATTTCTTTTTCCAAACTCATAACGCATAGGGCAAGGGCACTCATGCCGCTGGCAGAGGAAGCGATCCCACTGCTGTGTGGAAAAGAATTCTCACTATGAATCTCCAGCTTGTAGTTTTTGAGATATGGGCAATAAGCTGATATTCTTTCGAAAAATTTAGAAATTTTTGGTTTAAATTCTTCTTTTTGAACTCCCTCAAAAAAGAACTTAAAGTCAACATTATCTTTGATTGAATTCTCTTCTTTTTTAGAGAATTTCATCTTTGTTGTGCTATGGCAATTATTTAAAGTAAAACTAATAGAAGGGTTCGCCGGAATTTGATTTTCCAATTTACCCCAATATTTAACAAGTGCTATGTTGCTGGGAGACTGCCAGGTAACTTCACCGGCTTCGATCTTAGTAAATTCTTGTTTAGGGATAAAATCCTTTTGGGTCATCCTTAAAATTTTCGGCAAAGTTAAACTATTATGAATTGTATTGCAGATGAATTAATTCAAATAAATGATTATTTTAGTTAATCCAACCAACCAGACATGACTAAAAAACTATTCATCAGGAGCTCATTTGCGGTGATAGTATGTCTCGTTTTTGGTTTTATGGGCATCGTTGCCACTCAAACAGGTTTTGAAGATTGGTATCCTAATCTGGAGAAACCCTGGTTTCACCTCGAGGAAAACCTGTTCAGTTTTATATGGATATTTGTCTATATATTAATGGGTATCTCTGCAGGTATAGTTTGGAGCAAGGGTTTCTACCATAAATGGGTGAAAACTGCACTTTATCACTTTGGATTTCAACTTTTTTTAAACGGGTTCTGGTTCCTTCTTTTCTTCGCTTTGGAAAAACCATTTTTCGCATTAATCAACTTGATCGCTCTTTTTATAATAATTCTTTTCACGATTAGATGGTTCAAAATTGTAAGTAAAATATCAGCTTATTTACTCATCCCTTATGCTGTCTGGATCCTTTTTGCTATCGCATTTAATTTTGAGATCTGGCGTTTGAACTCATAGCTTTTGCAGCCAGGAATCCGCCGGTCCACGCATTCTGAAAATTAAATCCTCCGGTAATTGCATCAATGTTTAGAATCTCACCTGCGAAATATAGATTTTTATGAATTTTGCTCTCAAAAGTTTTGAAATCAACCTCCTTAAGGGCTATGCCTCCGGCGGTTACAAATTCTTCTTTGAAAGTGCTTTTTCCCTCGACTTTATATACTGCGGAAGTTAGTTCTTCGGCAAGTTTTTTCAGCTGAGATTTATTTAAATCGGCCCATTTCTGGTCAGGTCTAATTGCTGAAGCTTCCACAATACTAAGCCATAGACGCCTGGGAAGTTCAAACTGGGGTCTTGTGGAAACCTGCTGTTTGGCGTAAGAAAATTTCAGGTCTTTCAATTTTTCCAGTATATCTAATGAATTTGTTGTGGGAATCCAGTTTACTTCAATCTCGAAGTTATAGTTCAAATCGTTCAGTTGTCTTGCTCCCCATGCCGATAGTTTTAATATGGCGGGACCGCTCATTCCCCAATGGGTGATCAATAACGGCCCGGAACTTTCCAAAGTTTCATTTACTATTTTCACTTCGGCTTCTGAAGCAATTCCGGCCAGGTTTTTAATTCTTTTATCCTGAATATTGAAAGTAAACAGCGAAGGAACCGCCGGTACAATCTGGTGTCCAGATTTTTCAAGTAAATTCCATATTTTAGGATTACTTCCAGTAGTCAGCATCAGTTTTGAAGTCTGAAATACAGAAATTTTTGTTTCTAATTGCCAGAGATCTTTAATTTTTTTGAAAGTTTTTAGAGTCTGTCCCTTTTTTACCTGAATATTCAGTTTTTTACATTCATTTTTGAAACAATCTATAATAGTGTCGGAACTATCAGTTACCGGAAACATTCTGCCGTCTTCTTCAGTTTTTAACTCAATTCCACGTTGCTCAAACCAGGCTACAGTATCTCCGGTCATGAATTTATGAAAAGGCCCGCGGAGTTCTTTTTCTCCACGCGGGTATTTCTTGATCAGTTCAGAAGGCATAAATTCTGCATGGGTGACATTACAGCGACCGCCACCAGAAACACGCACTTTTGCCAGAACTTCCTTTCCTCTTTCTAAAATCAGGATTTTAAGTTCCGGATTGATTTCCGCAGCATTAATTGCCGTGAAAAAACCTGCGGCACCTCCGCCAACAATTATGATATCATATAATTCCAAA
>CAXGBX010000297.1:0-3287 GCA_964008195.1 uncultured Flavobacteriaceae bacterium | reverse complement strand
TATTTAGTATCTATATTACTAACTTTTCAAATTACAACGAATTGTATGGCTCAATCGGAGCTTTGTTAATTTTAATGTTTTATATATGGCTCAATTCCAATATGTTACTTTTAGGATTTGAACTAAATGCATCATTAATCAAATTGAAAAAAAATTTTAAATAACTTTAAATCAATTAAAACCAAATTTCAAATGAAAAAATTAGTTATTATGCTAGTCGCCTTTATGAGTATTGGCGTTATGTCTGCCCAAACTGAGGTGGCTGGAATCAAAATTCCAAATTCTGAAACTTATCAAGGAAAAACCCTTAATTTGAACGGGGCAGGAGTAAGAGAGAAACTATGGATAGATCTTTATGCAGGTGGTCTTTACCTGGCTAAAAAATCTTCAAATGCTAATGAAATAGTCTCTTCCAATGAACCTATGAGCATTAAACTTCATATCGTTTCGAAACTTATCAGTAGCGATAAAATGATTGATGCGGTAAACGAAGGTTTTGAAAACTCCACAAATGGTAATACAAAAGCTTTAGATTCTGAAATTGAAAAATTCAGAAGTTTCTTTATGGATGAAATTACAAAAAATGATGTTTTTGATATTGTTTATATCCCTGGAACAGGTGTGACGGCTTATAAGAATAATAAAGAATTGGGTACTATTGAAGGTATGGAATTCAAAAAGGCATTATTCGGCATCTGGCTTTCTAACAGACCTGCAGATGACGATCTTAAAGAAGCAATGCTAGGTAAATAATATGAAATTAGCAGGCTACATATTTCTTCTGTTGTGTTTTACAATTCCAATTCAGGCTCAGGAAGTACTTGGTAAATGGGAAAATAAGAATGAAGACGGAAAAGTAAATTCCATTATTGAAATTTTCAAGAAAGGTGATGAAGTCTATGGAAGGGTGGATAGGATTATTAAGGAAGAAGATAGAGATAGACTTTGCACTAAATGTGAGGGAGATCTCAAAAATGTACCTGTGGAAGGAATGGAGATAATGAAAGGACTCACCAAAGAAGATGATGGATATGGTGGAGGTACTATTGTAGATCCTAAGACTGGGAAAGAATACCGCTGTAAAATATGGCTGGATGAAGATAATCCGGATATCCTAAAGGTGAGGGGTTATATTTCATTGTTCTACCAAACCAGAACATGGCACAGAGCTGAATAAAATTCCAGATAAATAAAAAGCTGCTTTTAAAGGTTTAACTTACTTTTAATTACTAAAGATTCTTAATATTTTTGAGTTGAATAGTAGAAAGTAAGTTGCTTTAAAAGCAGCTTTTTCTAATTTTAATTGTAACATCCTTTCATGTCTTATTTTGTTGATTTAATACTACCCTTACCTTTAGAGAAAAGATTCACTTATAGTCTTACTGAGGAGGAAGCCGAATTTATTCAACCCGGAATGCGTTTGGCGGTTCAGTTTGGAAAAAGTAAGATTTATACAGGGATTGTTGCAGAAATTCATCAAAATCCCCCTGAAGTTTATGAGGCAAAACCCATTCATCAAATCCTTGACGAAAAACCATTACTAACTAAAGAACAATTAGCTTTCTGGCGCTGGATTGCCAGCTATTATCTTTGCGCTGAGGGAGACGTGATGCGAGCGGCATTACCAGGTGCTTTTTTATTGGAAAGTGAGAGCATTGTAAAACTTTCCAAAGCTGCTAACATTGATACACTAGATTTATCTGATGACGAGTATCTGGTTATTGAAGCCTTACAAAAGCAGTCTGCGATGAAAATCCAGGAAATCGAACAATTACTGGATAGAAAAAAGGTGCTACCGGTAATAAATAAGCTTGTTAGTATGAATCTGGTGGATTTGAACCAGCTGGTTTACGAGCAATTCAAACCTAAGGAAATTAGATATGTAAAACTCAATGCTTCCTACGAAGCTGAAGTGGAAATGCATCAGCTTTTAGACGAACTTTCAAATGCTCCTAAACAAAGGGAAGTTTTGTTGTCCTATTTTTCAATTACAGCAAAATCTAAAAAACCTTTAAAAGTAAAACGCTTGCTAAAAGAATCCGGGGCCAGCAGCGGAGTTCTTAAAAGTCTAATTGATAAAGGGGTTTTTGAAGAATTTTACCAAGAGACAGATCGGGTAATTTTTACAGGTGAGATCAATCAGCATGAAATTAATCTGAATAAAGTTCAGCAGAAAGCTTTAGAGGAAATTCAGGAGCAATTTGAGGAAAATCAGGTATGCCTGCTCCATGGCGTAACTTCTTCAGGAAAAACTGAAATATATATAAAGCTTATCGAGGAGGCGCTTAACAAAGGTGAACAGGCTTTATATCTACTCCCGGAAATTGCATTGACTACTCAACTAATAAAGCGACTTCAGAATTATTTCGGTGAAAAAGTACTCGTGTATCATTCAAAATATTCTGTAAACGAACGAGTAGAGATCTATAAAAAAGTGCTGGATAATTCAGAAAAGGGGAAAATAGTCATAGGAGCGAGGTCCTGTATATTCCTGCCTTTTCAGAATTTGGGATTAATTGTGGTAGATGAAGAACATGAATCTACTTTCAAACAATTTGATCCTGCACCGCGTTATCACGCCCGAGATGCAGCTGTAGTCCTGGCAAATATGTTTCAGGCGAATGTAATCCTGGGATCTGCTACTCCTTCACTTGAATCTTATTTTAATGCCGAACATAACAAATACGCTTTAGTAGAATTAACCAGACGGTTCGGGAATGTTTTAATGCCTGAAGTTGAGATCGTAGATATTAAAACTGCTCATAGAAAAAAGAAAATGACCGGACATTTTTCTGAAAGGTTAATCGAAGAAATTCGGGTAAGTCTGAAAGAAGAGGAACAGGTTATTCTCTTTCAGAATAGAAGGGGTTTTTCTCCAATTTTGGAATGTAATACCTGCGGATACTCACCGCAGTGTCCTAATTGTGATGTTAGCCTTACCTATCACAGTCTCAATAATCAGTTGCGCTGTCATTATTGTGGATATCATATCGCAATGCAACATCAATGCATGGCGTGCGGAAGCAGTGAAATCACCACTAAAGGTTTCGGTACAGAGCAGGTGGAAACTGAACTCAAAGCACTTTTCCCGAAAGCCAGGGTTGGAAGAATGGACCAGGATACCACTCGCGGTAAACATGCTTATGAAAAGATTATCCAGGCTTTTGAAGATCATGAGACCGATATTTTGATTGGTACCCAGATGTTAACCAAAGGACTGGATTTTAGAAAAGTAAGCCTGGTAGGGATTATGAACGCTGATAACCTTTTGAATTTCCCTGATTTTA
>CAXGBX010000296.1:0-3297 GCA_964008195.1 uncultured Flavobacteriaceae bacterium | reverse complement strand
GGTATTTGATTCACAACTTTTTGATATCCGGAATTGGTTTGCTGCAATTGGTAGGCAGCCTGCATTTCCTCCGCGTTATCGGTATCAGAATAGATATTATCACCACCCCAAAGGAAAATATCGGGATTATTGCTTAGAATAGCCTGCCATAAAGGTTGTGGCGCATCTTCCCTGTTGCAACTCCCAAAAGCGATACTGAAATCTGATTTTACTTCAGTATTCATCCTGGATGAGCTTCCGCAGGAAAGACATAGAAATAATACCGGTAAGAATTTAAATAAGGTTTTCATACAAGGATTTTGAAGCACAAATTTAAAGCTTCCTGTATTTCTTAAGTATTAATAAATTGTATATTTAGCCCTGATTATGATAGATACAAGAATACTGGAAATAACAGCTGAACTTGCCAAAGCCGATAATATAGTAATAGTCCCACACAAAGGTCCTGATGGGGACGCTATGGGCTCTACGCTCGGTCTCATGCATTTTCTAAGAGATAAAGGTCATAAAGCCACAGTAATTGCGCCTAATGATTATCCCCATTTTTTGAAATGGTTACCTGGCAATGAAGAGGTGATCATTTATGAAAATGATAAAGAGAAAGCAGATGGGCTTATTGCTGAAGCTCAAATCGTTTTTACGCTGGATTTTAACAATCTTAGTAGATGTGGATCCATGCAGGATTCACTATTGGCTTCTGATGCCGTTTTCGTAATGATAGACCATCATCAGGAACCATCAGATTATGCTCATTATACCTATAGTGACTCTGCAATGAGTTCTACCTGTGAAATGGTGTATAAATTTATTGAGAAGCTAAGAGCCAGTAAAAAGATCACTCCGGAAATTGCCACCTGTTTATATACGGGAATAATGACCGATACCGGATCTTTCCGTTTTGCTTCTACTTCGGCTGACACCCATAAAGTGATTGCAAATCTTATAGAAAAGGGAGCTGAAAATGCCCAAATTCACAACAATATTTTTGATACAAATTCTGAAACGAAATTACAGTTACTCGGTACCGCCCTTCAGAATTTAAAGGTCAATAAAGAACTTAGAACCGCGTATATTAGTTTATCGCAGGAAGAATTGGATAAACATAATTTTAAAAAAGGAGATACCGAAGGTTTTGTAAATTACGGTCTCTCCCTGGATGGTATAGTCTTCGCGGTGATTTTTATTGAAAAAGAGAATGAAGATCTAATCAAAATGTCTTTTAGATCTAAAGGTGATTTTGATGTAAATAAATTCGCCCGGGCACATTTTGAAGGTGGTGGCCATATTAACGCTGCCGGCGGAAAAAGTGATATTTCCCTTAATGATACTATTGTAAAATTTAATGAAATACTACCCCAATATTCAGATCAGCTAAGAAAATGAAAATTTTAAACCTACTATTACTCATCTTATTTGCTATTGGCTGTAAATCTCCGGAAGCAAGGCGTCCCGTTTCCCAGAACAGTGGTTCTTACATTGATGAATCTGTAGAGAAAAATAAGGAGATGATCGCCCAGGAAGAAGATTATATCAAGCAGGAGATGGGGAAATCTCCAGATACTGAATTTATTACTTCTGCGGATGGATTTTGGTACTACTATAATGATAAATCTACCGATAGCCTGAATACTGAAACACCTGAATTTGGTGATATTGTGGTTTTTGACTATTCCATCTCAAGTATTGAAGGCGAAACGATTTATGCCGAAGGTGAAATGCCAACCCGTGAATATGCCATAGACAAGGAAAAACTTTTTACAGGTTTGAGACAGGGTTTAAAATTAATGAAAGAAGGCGAAACCATTACCTTTCTCTTCCCTTCTCATAAGGCTTTCGGTTATTATGGTGACAAGGAAAAAATTGGGAGTAATGTACCAATCACAGCAAAAGTAACTTTGCACCAGATTAAAGAAGAACCTCAAGAAACAATCAATAATTAAAGATAAAATGAGCCAGAGTTTAGTTTTGAGAATTCGGAATAGATAATGGCGAATAGCATCAAATAAACAGAAAAATTAAAATTTAAAATGAAAACAAAAAGTATCTTTTTACTATTAGCAGTAGCAGTATCCTTATTTTCCTGCAATGATGAATATCCTGAACTGGAAGACGGTCTTTATGCCGAATTTAATACCTCACTGGGTCCTGTGGTTGCAGAACTTTATTTTGAAGAAACCCCTATTACGGTAGCAAGTTTTGTATCTCTTGCAGAAGGGACTAGCAAAATGGCTGATAGCACCTACAAAGACAAAAAATATTATGACGGACTTATTTTTCACCGTGTAATTGATGGTTTCGTGATCCAGGGTGGAGATCCTACAGGAACAGGAAGTGGCGGTCCAGGTTACAAATACCCGGATGAATTCGTAGATTCATTAAGTCATGACTCGAAAGGTATCCTTTCCATGGCCAATGCAGGTCCCGGCACCAATGGAAGTCAGTTCTTTATCACTTTAGGCCCTGTTCAGCAACTGGATGGGAAGCACACAGTCTTCGGAAAAGTGGTAAAAGGCCAGGATGTAGTTGATTCAATAGGTAAAGTTGAGACCGGTCCCCGTGACAAACCTACCAAAGATGTGGTGATGAACGAAGTGAATATTATTCGTAAAGGGAAAGCGGCCAAGAATTTCGATGCTCCTGAAGTATTTGAAAGCGAACTTGCCAATATCGAAGCAGAGAAAGAAGCTGAAGAGAAGAAAATGCAGGAAATTGCTTCAAAGAAAAATGAAGAGTTTAAAGAACTTGAAGCAAAAGCCGACTCTCTGGATAGTGGTTTGAAGATCTATTTCGAAAATAAAGGAGATGGTAAAAAACCAAAGAATGGACAGCAGGTAAAAGTAAGCTATGAAGGATATTTCGCTGATGGAACAATCTTCGATACCAGCAAAAAGGAATTAGCCCAGGAAATGGGTATTTACGATCATCGTAGGGATACGAGTGGACAATATGGCCCTATGACCACAGTGTACGGCCCGGATGCTCCAATGATTCCTGGTTTTAAAGAAGCGCTTCAGCAAATGCAGGTTGGAGATAAAGCAGTTGTTTTTATCCCAAGCGCCATGGGCTACGGTGAAAGAGGTGCTGGTGGGGTTATCCCTCCAAATACCGATCTAATCTTTAAAATAGAGATGGTAGAAATCGTTGATAGTTCTAAATAGTAAACTTAACAACTACAAAAAGCCCCTTGTTGTAATGCAACAAGGGGCTTTTTCATTTTAAATAATTCCTAATTAATTTTCAGGAATATTTTTTAATACTTCCAGCAAAAACTTCCAGTACTTCTGAGCCGATTTTATA
>CAXGBX010000295.1:0-3307 GCA_964008195.1 uncultured Flavobacteriaceae bacterium | reverse complement strand
AAAATCTTGGTAGATGGCATAAACATCCAGAATGCGGAAATCACGAAGAAAAGTAGCGAAAGCCCAAAGATTATATTCAACCAGAAAAGTGGACGGTTGGTATTTGCTTTATGCAATTTGGTCATACTTTCAAGGATTACCGGCAGCTGCTTTACTTTATAGGAAGCGATTCCGGTGGTTTTATCCAGAACTCCCTGTTTAAAATATGCTTTATTTTCTTCAGTTTTCTGAATTTCAAAATTTTTAATTTTTAAGGCTTTCCCAATTTCCTCTTCGTTCAATGTGGGAGAAACTTTTTTCTCAATAAGTTTCTCGACTTTAAAAGCTTCGGTGCTTCTAAAGATTAAGACTATTCCGCTAATGGCATACATGGCCATGATTCCAGCAAGGAAAAAGCCCAAATAACGATGGTATACCCTAAATTTATTACTGATCTTTCTATTATTCATCTCTTTAATTTAGCTGCTAAAAATAGAATATCGTATCCAATTTCAATCTATTCTAATTCTGAATTGATTCTCCATTCGTTTTTAAACGCTTACAAACGAAAGTAAACAGATACAAATACTTTATAGACGAATAAGGCTCTTAACCTGTCACATCTTTGTCCTGTTGAAATGAACGAATGATTTTCAGCTGCAATAAATTCTATAGTTATGAGCACTTTAAGAAACACAGTACAATTGATTGGCCATGTAGGGAATGATCCTGAGATCGTAAACCTTGAATCTGGTAAGAAACTAGCCAAATTTTCAATAGCTACGAATGAAAGCTATAAAAATGCCAAAGGAGAAAAGATCACAGATACACAATGGCATAATATCGTTGCCTGGGGAAAAACTGCTGAACTCGTTGAAAACTATGTCCCGAAAGGGAAAGAAGTGGGAATAGAAGGGAAATTGACCAGCAGAAGCTATAAGGATAAAGACGGGATAAAAAGATATATCACCGAAGTGGTATGTCATGAGTTACTGCTATTGGGAAAATAAGCCTTATAGGATTAAAACTTTTTACCCCCTTTCTCTAAAAGGATGGGGGTAAATTGTTTTTATAAATTCTTATGGAAACAAATTTTCACCTCATATTTCTGAGCTTATCTCAAGGCTTAGAATACGTCCTCCTGAGACCCGTGATAAAAATTTAGCCGGGGAAGCAAGGTCCTAATTATACGATAGCATATTTAGAAACTAAAAAAAGTTCAGCTTGACGAAAAATGGATTTTTTTGAGACAGCTTCTTTTCTAAAACACTCAGGTTACAATTCAACCAGCATTTGCAACAATTCAGTAAGTTTCCTTTTAAAAAGCGCTGTATGCCAGGTAATTTAATAGGAAAATAATAAAAGTATGCTTTCAGATACTACAGGAATCGTTCATTTTGTGGCTGCTATTCTTGCGCTAATAACAGGTACTATGGTTTTGGTAAAATTAAAAGGAACCAAAAGGCATAAAATATTAGGCTATGCTTATTCTATTAACATGCTTTTGCTATTAATCACCTCTTTTATGATGTATAATCTAAATGGGAACTTTAATATTTTCCACTGGTTTGCTGTAATAAGTAGTCTCAGCCTTTTAGGTGGAATGTTACCAATGCTGTTAAAATGGCCCGATAAATATTTATCTTTTCACTTTAGCTTTATGTATTGGAGCGTAATAGGACTGTACTGTGCACTGGCTGCCGAAGTGCTCACCCGTATCCCGTATTATATCGATTTTAAGGAAAATATTGTAGCGATATTTTATGCATTGGTAGGTGTAGCAACGGCGTTAGTTGGAGGAATTGGCTCTGTTTATTTCAGAAAGTATAAAAAGAAATGGGAAATACTGGGAACAAATGCCGTAAAAGGATCAAAAGCCTAATTTTAAAAAAAATCTAGAAATAAATTTCCTGAGCCAGTCTGTAAGTGTTGGCATGCGCATCGATTATCAACTTAATGTCTTTGGAATAGCCCCCACCCATACTGCATTCTACAGGAATTTGTAGATCTTTACAGGTTTGTAAAACAAACCTATCTCTTTCCTTACAACCGTTGATAGAGCAGGAGAGCCTGCCCAGTTTATCGGTTTCCAGGATATCTACCCCACAGAGATAAAAAATAAAATCTGGCTTTGTTTTTTCGATAAGAGCTGGAAGTATAGATTTTAGTTTTTCCAGATATGCTTTGTCTTTAGTTCCATCCTCAAGTTCTATATCCAGATCTGATTTTTCTTTACGGAAAGGATAATTACCTTTTCCGTGCATTGAAAATGTAAATACCGAATGATCATTTTTAAATATTTCAGCGGTGCCATTTCCCTGATGCACATCCAGATCTACAATGAGAATTTTTTCTGCCAAAGCTTTATTCTGAAGATATCTGGCGCCAATTGCCTGGTCGTTTAGCAAACAAAAAGCTTCAGCCCTGTTGCTAAAAGCATGGTGGGTTCCACCGGCGATATTCATGGCGATTCCATTCTTTAAAGCCTGGTCGCAAGCTTTTATCGTCCCGTCGGCAATAATTTGTTCCCTGTCTACCAATGCCTGTGATAATGGAAAGCCTGAAACACGTTCTTCTTTTTTTGTTAATTCCAGATTTTTTAGGCGGGAGAAATATTCAGAATTATGAACAGCTAAGATTGCCTTTTTATCTGGAAACTCGGGCTCAAAAAAGTTGGTATCCTCACAAGTACCTTCATGAAGGAGCTGTTTTGGTAATAAATCATACTTTTCCATAGGAAAACGATGCCCTTCGGGTAGGGGATGTTTATATATGGGGTGAAAAGCAATTTTAAGCATTTTGAAATTAAAAAACCTGAAATTTTTACGGAGTCGAAAAAGATAGGTTTGATTTATCAATCACATTTCGACTGCGCTCAATGTGAGAAAAAATTAATTTAATTTATCGTAGTTCCGGCTTTTACTCCATCTTCATCAGGATTTACAAATACCAGTTTTCCTTCAGCATTTTCGGTCATTAAGATCATACCTTCGCTTTCTACGCCGCGTAATTTTCTTGGAGCCAGGTTTACTAAAACCGTTACTTTTTTACCGATGATATCTTCGGCTTTAAAATGTTCAGCGATCCCGGAAACTACAGTTCTTTTATCTAAACCTGTATCTACTTTTAAAACCATCAGTTTTTTTGTCTTCGGCATTTTATGAGCTTCGATAATAGTTCCAACACGAAGATCCATTTTGGTGAAATCTTCAAAAGTAGCTGTCTCTTTTTGCGGTTCAGCTTTTTGATCTTCCATAGCGTTTGCAGTTTTAGTAGCTTCTAATTTTTCCAATTGCTTTTCCATTTGCTCATCTTCGATCTTACTGAA
>CAXGBX010000294.1:0-3319 GCA_964008195.1 uncultured Flavobacteriaceae bacterium | reverse complement strand
CTGCCACCAAATTCACGATATCACTACCGTATTTAAAGTCCCCAGATTTCCACTTGTCTAAAGTGGCAAAACTGGTTCCGGCATAATTGGCTTCATATCCAAGTACCCTATCCAGTTCTAATGGATGCCCTACAGACTCATGAATGGTTAAACCTAAATGGTTAGGTTCCAGAACCAGATCATATTTACCCGGCTCGACAGATTTTGCAGTTAGTCTTTCCTTAGCCTGCTTGGCAGCCATAGTAGCATCTTCCACAATATCATAGCTGTTACGGTATAATTTAAGACCGGCTGGCCCTTCCAGTTTTTCAGATTCCAGACCGTCCATATATTCATAACCCATTCCCATAGGCGCACTCATGGCATCACGGGATTTAAATTTACCTGCAGCACGATCTATAGCCGTAACTCCAAAAGTTGGCCAGATACGATGAATATCCTGATCTATATAAGAACCTTCAGTTGAAGCAAAATATTTTTGTTCATTCACCATAAATAAGGCGGAATTCACAAAATCTGCCCCGTTACTCATAGCCGCTGAGTTTGCATCCAGAAGAAGATTTACTTTTTCTGAAACCGGAACCTCTTTAAAGTCCTTTTTAATTGGCGTTTTCCACGAAACCTCCCCATAAGATTCAACGGGAGCCAGTTTTACCGGGTCCTTTTGGATCATGGAATTGGCCTTGGCAATAGCTACAGCCTGATCGGTTGCTTTCTTAATTCCATCTTCCGTCACCTCGTTCGTGGAGGCAAATCCCCAGGTACCATTGGCAATCACCCGGATACCTATTCCAAAAGATTCTGTATTTACCACATTTTGAACCTTATCTTCCCGGGTAAACACATATTGATTAAGGTACCTGCCAATTCTGGCATCAGCATAAGATGCACCTAGAGATTTGGCCGTATTTAAGGCTACATCTGCCATTTTCTTTTTTATCGCCACGTCCATCCCGGGTTCAAGGAGTGCTTCTGCGGAAATATCTTTCCCCATAAAGTGCATGGGAAGCATAAAAGCCCCAGCTCCCAGACCGGCTAATTGAACAAATTTTCTTCTTTCCATAAAAACTTTTCTGTTTCTTGATTGAATAAATTATTTAAACTTCTTAATATTCAGATTTATAACCCATTATTAAAAATAATTCTCACCTCTCCAGTTAAAAAAGGTTTTGCAATCCTATTTAAAAGAATAATGCTAAAAGGAGGTTAGGAGTAAATTCAGATTAGATCAAAACCATCAATATTCTTAATAATATCCTAAAATAGTAAAAATTATGTAAAAACAACTTTAAAATAAAAAGGTAATTGAAACAAATACAAGGAGACCACAGAAAGATTTTTGGTCTATCTGTAACTGAATTCCAAAAGTTATATTCTTTTGGTTATACTTCAGAGAAGAAATCCTTATCAAGTATAAACCGATATTGCAGGACTCTTAAATTAGAAATTAAAAAATTAAATTCAGGATCAATTCAAGTTTACTCCAACACCTATTTTTTCCAGCAAATAAGGATTGTGATCAACAATCAAAACATCATTGGCTTCGCTGAGCTTCTGAAGGATCGCGTATAATAAATCAATATCGGCATAATGTAAGCCGATGCTAGGCTCATCTAAAATATAAAGCCTGTTGCCAGCCATATCCTGCAGCCAGCTCAACAACAGTAAACGTTGTTTCTCCCCTGACGAAAGAGACTGCACCGGCTGATCCAATCTAAGGTGCGCCAATCCAATTCCCTCTAAATCATCTAAAAATTGCAACGTTTTTTCAGGTAGCTCCCCTTGTACCCATTCTTTCAATTCATTCATATTCAAAGCCAGTACCTCAGCGATGTTTTTAGACTTCACAGTATGCCGCAAAATATCATTATTATAACGTTGCCCCTGACATACATCACATTTTTCAATAGAATTGGCCACGACATCCAGACTGGTTTCTAAATAGCCTTTCCCCTTGCAATTGGGACACTGACTCGTTTTTGTTTTATAGGAAAAGTCACGAGGTTTAAGTTTTGTTTCGTTTGCAAAGATTTTGCTTATATCTTTCAGAAGATTTAGATAAGAGACTAATAATGTTTTTGTATGGGAACCTAGTTTTTTAGATTCAAAATAATACGCTTCCTCATATATTTTTGGAAATTTAATGCTTCCACAATTTATCGGCGTGTCCGTTCCAATACTTGGAATTAGAATATCTTTTACCAATGTAGTTTTCCCTATGCCCGATTTCCCGCTAATCGCGGTGATCCCTCCTACAGGAACTTCCAATGAGTTTCTGACTAAGCTATGTTTATTTAATTTTTGAATACTGATTATATCCTTGGCGCCTTTTAGTACAACTGTTTGGGCAGGTTTTCTTAGATAAGGATGACTAACGGCTTGTTTTAAAAAATCCTGAGGAGTTCCCTGGTACGTGATATATCCTCCAAGTTTACCCGCTTCCGGTCCTACCTGAACTAACCGATCTGCGGCCAGAATAATCTCTTTATTGTGTTCTATCACTATCACTGTATTGCCTTTCTCAATAAGTTCTTTCAGAATATTGATAAGGTCGGGAATATTATCACTGGATAATCCTGCGGAAGGTTCATCCAATAAGTAGGTAATACCTTTTAAAGGACTGTTTAACTGTTTAATAAGCGCTACTCGTTGATTTTCTCCTCCGGAAAGACTGGAAGATTTTCGATGAAGTTGCAAATAATTGATATGTAATTGCAACGCGCGGTTGATGGTATTGGTCAAATAGGGTTTAATTTTGGAAAGGAGCTTTTGATCTATCTCATCTTCAGGATCATTCTTTGAAAGCCAATTTCCCAAAGCCTCAAAACTCATCAACTTTATTTCATGAATGGATTGCCCTCCAATTTTAAAAGTTAATCGTTCTGGTTTCAAACCGCTGCCTGAACAATGATTGCATTCAGCAAGCGTAAATAGCGCCTTAAGCTTATCAATATGTTTATTTTTGCGGGTTTTGTAGTATTCTTCTTTTAAATAATGGAATAGTCCTTCCCATTGCATGCTAATTTCCTGCGCACCTTCTCTCGTTTTAGTTTTGAATTGCCAGTTGGTTTCCCAAATAGTTTTACCCGTCCCATTAAATAGAATCTCTTTCTGTTTATTTGTTAACTCCTTAAAAGGGGTTTTAAGAGTAAATCCATAAGTTGTTCCAAGTTCCTTGACGATCGCCATGTATTGACTCTCTGCCTGGCCATAATAACCCAAAGCTTTATTGTGCTCAAATAATCCGTCAGCAATACTTTTGTCCTGATCTAAAACTATTTTATCCACATCGGGAAGTAATTCCTCCCCTATTCCATCG
>CAXGBX010000293.1:0-3324 GCA_964008195.1 uncultured Flavobacteriaceae bacterium | reverse complement strand
TGCCGGAATTGATAAACAGGTGATCGAGTTGATAGACAGCCTGAACAATTCGGGAGATTTAAAGATTAGATTATATGCCATGTTAAGCAATAATGATAAAAATCTTGATTATTATCTCGATAAAGGGCCTTATAAGACAGAGCGCCTAAATGTAAGATCGGTTAAATTCTATGGCGATGGTGCTTTGGGTTCCAGGGGAGCTGCCATGAAAAAAGAATATTCAGACAGGCCAGATCATTTTGGAGCATTGCTCTCACCGGTTGCAGAATTTAAAGAAACCGCTGCGCGTATCATTAAATCTGAATTTCAGATGAACACTCACGCTATTGGAGATTCAGCGAACTATTTAGTATTAAAAACTTATGATTCACTATTAAGTAATGGAGAGGATCGTCGCTGGAGAGTAGAACATTCTCAGGTAATAGATTCAGCAGATTTTAAATATTTCAGTAAAAATATTATCCCATCCATTCAGCCAACGCATGCAACGAGTGATATGTACTGGGCGGAAGATAGAATTGGGGAGGATAGGATACAGGGAGCTTATGCCTATAAAAAATTATTGGATCAGGCGGGAACCGTGGCATTAGGGACCGATTTTCCCGTGGAGCAGGTAAATCCGTTTTTAACTTTTTATGCGTCTGTAGATCGCCAGGATACCGAAAATTATCCTGAAGGTGGTTTTATGAAAAATCAGGCATTGAGCCGGGAAGAAACGTTAAAAGGAATGACGATCTGGGCTGCGTATTCAAATTTTGAGGAAGAAGAGAAAGGAAGTATCGAAGCCGGGAAATTTGCCGATTTTGTGATCCTGGACAGGGATATCATGCAAGTAGAAATAGACAGCGTTCCAGACACTAAAGTTCTCTCAACCTGGGTGAATGGGGAAAAGGTGTTTTAATTTGAAGATTGGATAATTTGATAATTTTAAAAATCTTCTCAGAATTCATTGCCACATTCTCAAATTGAAAAATTTTCAAATTGATAAATCGTATCTTTGCACCCATCAAAAAAACAATATAAAATGAACGAAGGATTATATGCTAAATTCCATACCTCAAAAGGGGAAATTCTTGTGGAATTGGAATACAAAAAAACACCCGGAACTGTAGGGAATTTTGTAGGCCTTGCAGAAGGAAAAATAGAAAACGAACCAAAAGATAAGGGAGAGCCTTATTATGACGGATTGAAATTTCACCGGGTAATTCCAGATTTTATGGTACAGGGAGGAGATCCTCAGGGAACCGGTGCCGGTGGTCCTGGTTACCAGTTTGATGATGAGATTCATCCGGAATTAAAACATGACGCACCAGGTAAACTTTCCATGGCAAATGCAGGACCCGGTACAAACGGGAGTCAGTTTTTTATTACGCATGTTGAAACTCCGTGGCTTGATGGAAAACATACGGTCTTTGGAAATGTAGTTGAGGGGCAGGAAGTTGTAGATAAGATTAAGCAGGGAGATAAGCTTGAAAAAGTGGAAATCATCCGTGAAGGTAATGATGCTGAAAACTTTAAAGCTGCAGAAGCTTTCCGGAATTTTACTTCTGAAAAGACTAAAAGAGAAGAAGAAGAGAAAAAGAAAGCAGAAGCTGAGGTAGAAAAACTCGCGGCCGGATTTGAAAAAACAGATAGCGGACTGCGTTATAAGATCATCCAGAAAGGAGACGGTATTAAAGCAGAGAAAGGAAAAACGGTTTCTGTGCATTATAAAGGTCAGTTGGCTGATGGGACTGTCTTTGATTCTTCTTATAAACGAAACAAACCACTGGAATTTCCGGTAGGGGTAGGTCACGTTATTGCCGGATGGGATGAAGGTATTCAGCGTCTTGAAGTTGGAGACAAAGCGAGAATGGTTATACCTTCACACCTTGCTTATGGTGAAAGAGGAGCAGGTGGAGTAATTCCTCCAAACGCAGTACTTATTTTTGATGTGGAGTTAATGGCTGTGAAATAATTTTTTAAAGTAAAAAATTGTCAGATTGAGCCTGTCGAAATCTGGGTGGAAGAGTCTATAGAATAAAACTTCTACAGGCTCAGTTTTACATTCAAGGCAAGAGAATATTCATTGAGATGCTGAAACAAGTTCAGCATGACGATTTTAAGCGTATTTACAAGAAAAACTCTTATAATATAATGATAAAACGTACTGAACTTTCAGTGCGTTTTTTTAATTTTAAGAATGATGAAACAGGAACTGGAAGAAATTGAACAATTAAAATATCCAATTGGGAAATTTGATATTCCACAGCATATTACTTCCGAAGAAATTAAAAAATGGATCACTGATATTAGTGAACTACCAGAGAAACTGAATAAAGCGGTTAGATCACTTTCGAAGGAACAATTAGATACACCCTATCGTCCGGAAGGCTGGACATTGAAACAATTAGTGCATCATATCGCAGATAGCCATATGAGTGCATTGTTGAGATTTAAATGGAGCCTTACGGAAGACGAGCCAACCATTAAAGCCTATGATGAAAAAGCTTTTGCCGATTTATATGATTCTAAATTTACCCCGGTAGAAATCTCTTTGAATTTTATAAGTGCTTTGCATGCTAAGTGGGTGATTTTACTGGAGAATATGAGTGTCACAGATTTGGAAAGAAGTTTTGTTCATCCGCAAACCGGATCAAGGTATAAACTGAAAGAAATTCTGGGGCATTACTCCTGGCATGGAAAACATCATTATGCCCATCTGGAAAATTTACTAAAAAGAAAAGGCTGGCAATAAGTGCCAGCCCTGTTATTTACTAAGTTTTGTCATCTTGAGCGCAGTCGAAAGATAGACAAAGACATCTCGACTGCGCTCGATGTGACAGAAATATCAGTGCTGATGGTAAACAGAATTATTTATTTCTTTAATTCCGGCTGGGCAGTAGTTCTCAGATAGGGCTTTATTTTTTTATATCCTTTCGGGAACATTTTATCTGCTTCTTCGTTAGATACTGACGGGCTTATTACCACATCTTCTCCCTGCTTCCAATTGGCAGGAGTGGCCACTTTGTTGTAAGCGGTCAACTGTAATGAATCTATCACGCGCAGCAGTTCGTCGAAATTTCTTCCGGTACTGGCAGGGTAGGTGAGGGTCATTTTTATGCTCTTATCGGGTGCAATAACGAATACAGATCTTACCGTAAGGGTGTCATTGGCTTTGGGGTGAATCATTCCGTATAAATTGGAAACTTTCTTATCCTCATCAGCGATAATTGGAAAATTTACCGTAGTGTTTTGTGTTTCGTTGATGTCCTGAATCCAGCCTTAATTTTGAGACCGGCTTCTTGAAAATCTAAGGCTTCATTAAAAAGATTGCGTTCCAGA
>CAXGBX010000292.1:0-3330 GCA_964008195.1 uncultured Flavobacteriaceae bacterium | reverse complement strand
TTTTGAAGTACCTTCAAAAGAACTGAATTTATTTATTACCGGGGTAGGAAATGTAGGTGGTAAATTATTAGATCAGCTTAAAAAACAGGAGCAGTACCTACTTGATAAACTTAGGTTAAAGGTTAGGGTCCTGGGGCTTTCAAACTCCAGAAAAATGCTTTTTAATGAAGCAGGAATAGATTTACAAACCTGGGAAGAGAATTTAGCTAATGGCGAAACAGCCGATAAACAGGAATTCTTTGACAAAGTAAAAGAGCTAAATCTGCGGAATAGTATTTTTGTAGATAACACCGCAAGCCCGGATATATCTGCCTGGTATAAAGATTACCTGGCAAATTCAATTTCAGTGGTTACCTGTAATAAGATTGCCTGTGCCGATGCTTTTGAGAACTATCAAAATCTACAAAATCTAACCAGAGAATATGGGGCTTCTTTTTTGTATGAGACGAACGTTGGCGCCGGTTTGCCAATTATTGATACATTGCAGAACCTCGTTGCATCTGGTGATAGAATTACAAAGATTCAGGCGGTATTATCCGGGAGTCTGAATTTTGTTTTCAATAATTATGACGGGTCAGAGCCATTTTATAAAGTGGTTGAAACGGCCATGAAAGAAGGTTTTACAGAGCCAGATCCGAAGATAGATCTTAGCGGAGTGGATGTTGCACGTAAAATTTTAATCCTGGCGCGTGAAAGCGGTTTAGAACTGGAATTGGAAGATATCGAAAGAGATGATTTTCTTTCACAGGAAAGTCTGAATTCCGAAAGTAATGAGAAATTCTTTGAATTATTAAAACAGGATGAGGAAGATTTTAAAAAGATGTATCAAAATGCTGAAAATAACAACTCTGAATTGAAATATGTGGCTCAGCTGGAAGATGGAAAAGCAAAGGTTGGACTTCAGGAAGTTGGAGCTCAGCATCCATTTGCAAATCTTAGCGGAAGCGATAATATCGTACTGTTTTTTACTGAAAGATATCCTGAACAACCACTAATTGTAAAAGGAGCCGGGGCAGGAGCAGAGGTTACCGCTTCAGGGATATTTGCAGATATCATCAGAATAGGAAAGAAGTAGTTATGGAAGAATTAAAAGTTTTTGCACCGGCTACGGTAGCTAATCTGTCCTGCGGTTTTGATGTTCTGGGTTGCTGCCTGGATTCTGTAGGTGACGAAATGCTTATTAAAAAAAATAATCTTAATGAAGTTAGGATAACAAAGATCGTTGGTCAGGATTTGCCATTGGAAATACATCTAAATGTAGCCGGAGTTGCCGTTAAAGCACTTCTCAAGGAGCTGGATTCTAATCAGGGATTTGACATTGAAATCTCAAAAAAGATCAAACCCGGCAGCGGAATAGGCAGTAGCGCTGCAAGTTCTGCAGGTTCCGTTTTTGCTGTTAATAAATTGCTGGGAGATCCCTTTAGTTCTAAAGAACTTATTCCTTTTGCGATGCAGGGAGAATTGCTGGCTAGCGGAAATGCACATGCAGATAATGTCGCGCCGGCTTTATTGGGAGGTTTTAGTCTCGTAAGAAGTTATTCTCCATTAGAAGTTTTAAGCCTGCCTGTGCCTTCAGAATTGAGAGTAGTAGTGCTTCATCCTATGATAGAAATAAAAACAAAGGATTCCCGCTCCATTATCAAACAAAATGTAAGTCTGAAATCTGCCATTAACCAATGGGGCAATCTGGGTGCTTTGGTGAGTGCGCTTTATACCGAAGATTACGAATTGCTGGGAAGAAGCCTTCAGGATGAAATTGTAGAACCGGTGCGGTCTATTTTAATACCTTATTTTCAGGAACTTGATAATCTTGTAGCCGAAAATGGAGCCTTAGGATTTGGCATATCAGGTTCGGGGCCATCAGTTTATGCATTATGTAAAGGAGATGAGAATGCCCAAAAAGTAAAAAACGCTATTGAAGTATTCTATTCGGATAAAAATATAGATTTCGACCTACATGTATCAGCGATCAATAAACAAGGAGTAAAAATATTATGAACTATTTCAGTTTAAAAAACAGGGAGCATACCAGTAATTTTGAAAATGCCGTAGTTCGCGGATTAGCTCCAGATAAAGGACTTTATTTTCCAGAAAAGATCAATAAACTTCCGACCTCTTTTTTTCAAAATATTAAAAATCTGGATAAAACGGAGATTTCTTTTGAAGCCATAAAAGCTTATGTAGGTGATGAGGTTCCAGATACCGCACTAATAGATATTATTAATGATACGGTAGATTTTGAATTTCCGGTTGTTGATATAAAAGAGAATATTGGAAGCCTGGAACTTTTTCATGGTCCTACACTTGCATTTAAAGATGTAGGAGCCAGATTTATGGCAGGAAGTCTGGGCTATTTCATAAAAAAAGGGAACCTGGGGAAAATTACTGTTTTGGTAGCAACTTCTGGAGATACCGGTGGGGCAGTAGCAAACGGATTTCTTGGAGTTGACGGCATAGATGTGGTAATTCTTTATCCTAAGGGGAAAGTAAGCGAGATTCAGGAGAAACAGCTTACGACATTAGGGCAGAATATAACGGCTCTGGAAGTAAATGGTAATTTTGATGATTGCCAGGCAATGGTTAAAAAGGCTTTTCTTGATTCAGAAATTACAGATATAAGAAAGCTTACCTCTGCAAATTCTATTAACGTAGCGCGGTGGTTACCACAAATGTTCTACTACTTTTTTGCTTACAAGCAACTAAAGGAAAAGGAGAGAAAACTGGTGTTTTCGGTTCCCAGTGGAAATTTTGGGAATATCTGCGCTGGTTTGATGGCCCGGGAGATGGGCTTACCCATAGATCATTTTGTCGCCTCAAACAATGAAAACAATACGGTTACCAATTATCTGGAAACTGAAAAATATAATCCGAAACCCAGTGTGCAAACTATCTCTAATGCGATGGACGTAGGAGATCCAAGTAATTTTGTAAGGGTACTTGAATTATTTAATAATAAACATGCCGATTTAAAAGAGCATTTTTCAGCATACAGTTTTGATGATGAGCAGACGAAACAAGCTATTAAAGAGGTGTATTCAGAAACAAAATATGTAATGGATCCTCATGGTGCGGTTGGTTATCTTGGACTGAAGAAATTTTTGGAAAGTAATCCTGAATATTACGGAACTTTTCTGGAAACCGCGCATCCTGTAAAGTTTTTGGAAACTGTAGAAGCCACCATTGGTGAAAAGGTTCAGATTCCCGAAGTAATTAACAGCATGCTGCATAAAAAGAAAAAAGCTCATCAAATTAGTAATTATGATGAGCTGAAAAATTATTTGCTGCAATAGTATGGAACCGTCTCAAAAGTTAGCGATACGTCATCCTGAA
>CAXGBX010000291.1:0-3336 GCA_964008195.1 uncultured Flavobacteriaceae bacterium | reverse complement strand
CGGGTGATCTCTGTAATATTATTTGCAGTACCAATAATCACTAATTTTTTAGTGTCTAATCCGTTGCTGATAGCTTTCAATGCAGACATTCCGCCTAGAGAGTGGCCAACTAAGGCTTCGAACGGTCCGTATTTTTCATCCAGAAAATGAACGGCATCAATAAAAAATGGCATCATACTCATTTTACCATCTGCTTTTCCATGAGCCGGTGCATCAAAACTAAAGACCTTATAACCTTTCTTTTTTAGTGCTTCTGCAATTTTAGCCAATTGTGTGCCCCGGCCACTCCAGCCGTGTACGAGCAACACCTTTTTTTCGCCTTTACCATATTCATAGGTTATGATCTCCCTGTTCATAGATGGTACTATTTCCTTTTTCTGAATTGATTCTGCATCCATTTCCTTCTCTCTTTCTGGTAATTTGTATTTGAAAGGAGTCAGGAAAAGTTTAGCTGCAAATCTACTGGCAAGGAATGGAGAAACTTTAGTAAGAAACCTGGAAATTACCAGGATGTAAGAAGGAACCAGAAGTCGTTGTACAGGGGTATTATCTTTAATTTTTTTAGTCATATTTAAGAAATCATGATTTTGGCGAATAAAAAATTGCTGTATGGCAAAATATGCCCTTAGGCCTTGTATTCATTGCAAATATCAACAATGGTATCGTTTTTGAAATAGAAACTATTGTTAAATCATACTTAAACCTTCAATAGCGATCCTCCTTGCTTTTGTACTTTTAAGTAACTAAAACCAAAAATCATGAAGTTAAGAAATACCTTTATCTATTTGAGTGTTTTACTGCTAATAGTTGCTTGTAAAACCAACCCGTTTACCGGAGAAAGAAATTTGAATTTTGTTTCCAACGATCAATTATTTCCTTCCTCATTTGCCCAGTATAATCAATTTCTGGAAGAGGCAGATGTGGTTCGCGGAACTGAAGAGTCCAGGATGGTAAAGAAGTTGGGTGAGGAAATAGTGGTTGCTGCTGAACGTTATTTAAATGCGAATGGTTACCAGGGCTTTATGAATGACTTTGAATGGGAATTCAATCTGGTAAAAGACGATCAGGCGAATGCGTTTGCCATGCCAGGCGGAAAGGTCGTAGTTTATACAGGAATTCTGGATGAAGCAAAAAATACCAACGGACTTGCTACTATCATGGCTCATGAGATTGCTCACGCTCTTGCAGATCACGGTGCTCAGCGTATGAGTGCTGCACAATTACAGCAACTTGGTGCAGTTGCAGGATCTGTTGCGGTTAGCGGGCGAAGCGAAAGTACCCAGCAAATTTTTGCACAGGCGTATGGGCTTGGATCTCAGCTTGGGGTAATGTTACCTTTTAGTAGAGGTCATGAATCTGAGGCAGATAGAATTGGCCTTACCATGATGGCTATTGCAGGGTATGATCCTCGAGAAGCTCCTGAATTATGGAAAAGGATGCAAGCTAATGGGGGACAGGCACCACCGGAATTTTTGAGTACCCACCCTTCAAATCAAACCAGAATAAACAATTTGACGCAATGGGCACCAGAGGCAATTGCTGAAGCAAAAAAGTACGGAACTACAAATTTTAATTAAGTTCTTATAAAATTAAAAAGAGGTCAGTAGGTATTTAGTTACTTGAACCTCAGTTAGAAGTTCCAATGTTAGGCTGAGCGAAGTCGAAGCCAATTATATGATAACCAAGACTTCTCGACTGCGCTCGAACTGACATCAGAATTACTTTGTATGTATTGATTTTGCAACACTAAGAAAATTAAAATAAGATACATTTATTAATTGACCTTTAAAATTAAAATTGAAAAGCCACCATATTCGGTGGCTTTTTCTATTTTTATTGCATGAAGCAACTACCTAAAGGAAGTAAAAAGCTCATTCATGCCTGGGCATTTTACGATTGGGCCAATTCGGTTTATAGTCTTGTAATATCATCTGCAATCTTTCCCATATTCTACGGTGCTCTAACTATCATTAAAGATTCCGAAGGAAATAAAATCAGTGATACGGTAAATTTTCTAGGAATAGACTTTAATAATGATAGTCTTATAAGCTATGTGACTGCAGCAGCTTTTCTAATGGTTAGCTTTCTTAGTCCGTTTTTATCGGGTATTGCAGATTATATTGGGAATAAAAAGAATTTTCTCAAGTTTTTCTGCTACTTGGGAGCACTATCCTGTATAGGTTTATTCTGGTTTAATCTTGATCATTTGTGGTTTGGCTTGCTTTGCTATTTTCTGGCTTTAATAGGTTTCTGGTCCAGCCTGGTTTTTTATAATTCTTATTTGCCGGATATAGCTTTCGCAGACCAGCAGGATAAAGCCAGCGCAAAGGGTTTTTCCCTAGGCTATATTGGCAGTGTAATTCTGCTAATTTTATGTCTTGTAATGATCCTGAAATACGATTGGTTTGGTTTTGAAGATGAAGGACTACCTACAAGACTCTCATTTGTGCTTACGGGTATCTGGTGGATTGGCTTTAGTCAGTACACTTATTATTATTTGCCAAAGGGGAATAAAAAAGCGAAACTTACCAACGACGTTCTTTTTAATGGTTTCAGGGAATTAAGCGGGATTTGGGCGCGTATTAAAGAGAATAAATCTTTAAAACGTTACCTGATTGCATTTTTTGTTTACAGTATGGCTGTGCAAACCATTATGCTTATCGCTACCTATTTTGGAATTGAAGAACTGGAATGGGGAGACCAGGATCCAACAACCGGTCTTATTGTAAGTATTCTTTTAATTCAGCTAGTAGCGGTTGCCGGAGCGACCTTAACTTCAAGACTGGCTATAAAATACGGAGATGTTAAAATACTTATTTTTATCAATCTTATCTGGATTGCGATCTGTGGATATGCTTATTTTATCACTACACCGGTTCAATTTTATTTCGCAGCGGCTTCCGTAGGTCTTGTAATGGGAGGGATCCAATCTTTATCACGATCTACATATTCTAAAATGTTACCCGAAAAAGCAGTAGATACGGCTAGTTATTTTAGTTTTTATGATGTGGCTGAAAAGATTGGAATTGTAATTGGGATGTCCTTATATGCTTATGTAGCCCAGGTGACCGGCAGTGTTAGGAACGCCATACTATTTTTGGTTATCTTTTTTATAGCCGGGGTTATCTTATTGATGAGAGTACCTAAGCGCACAATTCAGAAATAAAATAGGGCTGAGCAAAAAGTGATTTCTAAGTGTCATTACGAACGTAGTGACGCAATTTGAAGATTGCTTAGTGCCTCGCAATGACCCAAATTAGAACTTTTTACACAGCCTTTAAAACATATTAATATTTCATCAATTAGAAGAAACACTCCCAGACCCATTGGTCTTGA
>CAXGBX010000290.1:0-3367 GCA_964008195.1 uncultured Flavobacteriaceae bacterium | reverse complement strand
TTAAGGATTAGCGATATACTTAGAATTTTCACATCCTTAAAAACCTTGGGTAATAACCTGTATTTTACCTTAGCCAGCGGCGGATACATCATAAGGATTAGGCCCAAGGCAATGGGGATATTGGTAGACCCGGAACTATAGGAATTTATATTTTCAGGAATAGATGGGATAGCATATCCTAGCCCAACGCCAATTCCCATAGCCAGAAAGATCCATAAAGTGAGGTTCTTATCCAGGTAATTTAATTTTTTTGCCATGTTATTCGATATTTTTAAATACATACATCATTTCTGATGCGATTTGATTGCTGCGTTCATCATACTTTTCAGCAGCTTTGGGAGTTCCGTCAAATTCTTTTGGGTCGCTGTAATCCAACGCAATTCTGGCATCAGAACCGGGAATAAAAGGACAGTTTTCATCAGCATGAGAGCAGGTCATTACCGCTGCAAAATTTTCAGAGGGATTTTCAGGAGCATCAAACACTTTAGAATAACATGTAAGAGCCGGTTGGTTTTCGGCAAAATTCACCTCTACCCGAGGGTTTTCACCATTTTCCACATCTATTTTAAAGCCTGCACGTTTCAGTGCATCAATGGCATTCTCAAAAAATGCAGTTTCTTCAGTTCCACCGGAAAAGCATTCGGTTTCTATCCCGTAATACGAGGAGATCGCTTTCGCCCAGATTTGTCCAAATTGGCTACGCCTGGAATTATGCGTACAGATGAAATTTAGTTGAATAGATTTTTCCGAATTTTTTTTCTGCTGAATGAAATCGATTAAATTTTGAAGAATCTTTTTACGATCTGCTGGAATTTCTAATTTCTCCAGTGAATTTAGTTTTTCCTTTAATTCAGGATAAAGCTTTATCTGTGACATAATTAAATATTTAGCAACAACCAGATTCAGGAGAGCACCCTGAATTTTGAAGTTGTGATAATTTTAGCTTTGGTTTTTCAACGGGGATGCCACAATTCTCTTTAGCCAGACAATCGGTTTGTGTATTTTTCAGCAAGAAGCTTTTTCCGTCGAAATCTAACTCGAATTTATTGATACTTTCGCCCTGATACTCAACTTCTATTTCCACATCGGGAAGATTTAATTTATCTTTTGCCAGTTGAATAATATTTACCAGTTTTTCCGGATGTAATCTATGATTGTAATCATTTTCTTCCCATAATTGGAAAGAGATTTTTTCTTCTTCCCTTAACGTACCACCGCAATCAATAAAATGTTTGCTTATTTTTCCGACTTCGGTAACATGGAAATGCTCCGGCACGAGCGTACCATTGGGAAGCATAAATGAGATTTCTCCCAGGTTACTCAAGTTCTTAGTAAATTCTGATAATTTCATGATTTTTATCGTTTTATCGTATTATTACGATAGGTTAATGCAAATTTTTTAGCAGCAATCTTCCGGACCAGCTAGTTGAATTTTATCAAACATCCCATTAAAAAGCTTTTGTACACTGTTCCATTTTTCAGGATTTATACAATAACTCATACTTACGCCTTCAATATTTCCCTGAATGATGCCTGTATTTTTTAATTCCCTCAAGTGCTGACTTATGGTCGCCTGCGCCAAACCTAATTCACCTACAAGATCATTATTAATACATTTGTTGGAAGCAATGAGGTATTGCAAGATCGCAATACGGGCAGGATGTGCAAAAGCCTTGGCTAAAACTGCCAGTTCATTTTGTTCTTCGGTAAAAAGATCGGTTTTGGTAACGCCCATGAGTCATTGATTATATATTGCAATATTACGATGAATCGTTTTTACGACAAAATAATTTAGAAAGAATTTTTATATTAAAATTCGCTGATTGGTATCGGCAGCTTCATTGATCTTTTGAACTATATGAATATCTTTCATCCCTTCCACACCGGGAACCATTACATCTTTATCGTTAATGATCGCCAGGGCATCATCATCCATTTGTACGGCTTGCTGATTCTTGCCCATAGGTGAAAGAGTTTTGCCATCGCTGGTTTTTCCTCTGACTCCAGAATAGGATTGCATAGGCCTTAAATAGTACCTGCCATTTTCTGCATTGACTTCCAGGTTATTCAGACTTTCCCCAAAACTCGTTTTCCCATCTACTGTAATTCCATTTGGAAATTCAAGCTTGAAATTGGTGGTTTCATCTACTTCGGTGAATATTTTTGGTCTGTTAGTAGACTGGCTGGCAGTTACCGCAATAGGTTCTAAACCGGTTGAATATCTCGCCGCGTTGATACTATAAACTCCCATATCATAAATAGCTCCACCGCCCATTTCTTTTTTGAGTTTCCAGGGATTAATGTTACCACCATTATAGCCCGCTTCTGAAATCACATTTTGTATTTTGCCATAAGGCCTGGTTGTAGCCCATTCAGTAATAATTTGAGTGTTTTTCTCATGCTGCATTCTATAACCTATAGATAGTTTTACTTTATTTTTGTTACATGCATCAATAATTTGCTGGCATTCAGAGGCGGTTCTTGCCATTGGTTTTTCACACCAAACATGTTTACCAGTGTTTGCTGCTTTAATCGCATATTCTGCATGCATGCCGGTAGGCAATACAATATATATCACATCAATATCATCATTGTTTGCGATCTCATGCATATTCTCATAATTGTACACGTTTGAATTTTTAATTCCGTAACGCTGCTGCCAAACCGGAATCTTTTCCGGGCTCCCGGTGACTATACCTCTTAATTCACAATAATTTGTAAGCTGCAGGGCGGGGGCAAGAAGATCTGTGCTGTAATATCCCAGACCTACCAGTGCAACTCCTAATTTTTTTTCAGAATTATAATTGATGCACGGAATTAAAGCAGTACTTAATAATAATCCTGATTTTTTGATAAAGCTTCTTCTATTTTCCATCTACATTTGGTTTTCTACCTATAAATTTAATTGAATGACGATCCACAATCTCAACGGAAAGTTAATTTTCTGAAAATTTTCAACTTATCGCTGGATATTCCTTCTTAAAAAAGGTTAATTATCATAAAGTCAACAAAGGCTTAACGCTTCCTTAGTACGTTTCAGACAAATCTGTAAGTAAATTCCCCTATCAAACAAAGCTACTAACTCAATGAACTGTCATAAAATCCCCGGAAAAATTTCCTTAATACTTTTTAGTACCTTTTTGTTTTTTGCCTGTAATTCTAATACTCAGGTGGTAGAGCCGGAGGTTCCGCAGAAAGAGGAGATAGGTATGAGTAACCCTGCTCAAAAAGATCCGGTAAGCTACAGGAAGGAGATAAGCTATACTATTGATTCTCTTAAAACGAAAAAAGAAATTGACAGTTTGATCAATTCTTATTCTGAAGATCAATTGAAAACTATTCTGGCTATAAACCGAATAGAAAAAAA
>CAXGBX010000289.1:0-3369 GCA_964008195.1 uncultured Flavobacteriaceae bacterium | reverse complement strand
CGTCTACCGTCTACCGTCTACCGTCTACCGTCTACCGTCTACCGTCTACCGTCTACCGTCTAGATATGAATGACTTCATCATAAGCCGCAGCTACCGCTTCCATCACGGCTTCACTCATGGTTGGATGAGGGTGAACTGCTTTTAATACTTCGTGGCCTGTAGTTTCAAGCTTTCTACCCAAAACAGCTTCAGCGATCATATCAGTAACTCCGGCGCCAATCATGTGACATCCTAACCACTCACCGTATTTCGCATCAAAGATCACTTTTACAAAACCATCTTTCTTCCCGGCAGCACTAGCTTTCCCCGAAGCAGAGAAAGGGAATTTCCCGATCTTAAGTTCATATCCGGCTTCTTTAGCCTGCTTTTCAGTCATACCAACAGAAGCGATTTCCGGGGTAGCATAAGTACAACCTGGGATATTTCCATAATCCAATGGTTCAACATCCATCCCTTTGATCTTTTCAACACAAAGAATACCTTCCGCAGAAGCTACGTGAGCCAGTGCTGGGCCATGCACCACATCTCCAATCGCATAAACCCCGGAAACATTGGTCTGATAAAAATCGTTTACAATGATCTTATCTTTTTCGGTTTTGATCCCAAGATCTTCCAGACCTATATTTTCAATATTGGTTTTAATCCCTACTGCAGAAAGTACAATATCAGCTTCGAGTTTTTCTTCACCTTTTTTTGTCTTAACCTTAGCTATAACTTTTCCGTCTTTCTTTTCAACACTCTCTACAGAAGAGTTGGTCATTACTTTAATTCCTGCTTTTTTGATACTTCTTTCAAATTGCTTAGAAACCTCTTCATCTTCTAGTGGTACTACATTTGGAAGAAATTCCACGACAGTTACCTCGGTTCCCATTGCATTATAGAAATGGGCAAATTCAACACCAATAGCTCCTGAACCTACCACGATCATAGATTTTGGCTGCTTGTCCAGGGTCATTGCTTCACGGTATCCAATGACCGTTTTCCCATCTTGTTTTAGATTTGGTAATTCTCTGGAACGTGCACCGGTAGCGATAATGATATTATCTGCCTGGTATTCTGTTTTCTTATCTTTACTATCGGTAACTTCTACTTTTTTGCCAGATTTCAATTTTCCAAATCCTTCCAGAACATCAATCTTGTTCTTTTTCATGAGGAATTGAACACCTTTGCTCATCCCATTTGCTACATCACGGCTTCGCTTAACTACTGCTCCAAAGTCTTTATCAGCATTTTCAAGCTTTAAGCCATAATCTTCAGCATGTTTCAGATAGTCAAAAACCTCTGCACTTTTCAATAGTGCTTTAGTTGGAATACAACCCCAGTTAAGGCAAACCCCTCCAAGACTTTCTTTTTCTACAACGGCGGTTTTGAAACCTAATTGAGAGGCACGGATTGCAGTTACATACCCACCCGGGCCACTACCTAAAACTATAATATCATATTTACTCATATTCGGAATATTTTGAATCTATTATGGAATTGGCGAATTTAAGGAATTTAAGCCTAAACTGAAAGTTACAAACATTAGATAAAGGCATAAAAAAAGCCCGTCTAGCAAATGGACAGGCTTTTGTTATTTAAAATGAATAGGTATTAATGAACTTTTGCTTTAAAATTGGATTGTTTTAGGTTAACGAATTTGCTTAATTCCTGATAGTTATTAACATTTAAGTTCGCACCTTGAACATCGTCTACTGGAAGTACTACCACCCTGAAAACCTGATCTGTAACATAACGATCACCGAGAGTATCAAGATCAATATTTCCTTGCAGGAAGATATTCACATCAAAATCTGTATGGTTGTAAGTGTATTGAAACTGGCCATCATCAAAATAGATCGTTTGAGGTATTAAAGACCATATATCGTTGCCATTATCATCTACATCTTCCAGCCAATATACTAAAACAATATCGCTTGGAAGTACTTCAATATCCGAAGGGATTTCAGCAAAAATCGAATATTCAGGATCATTAAAATCAACGTCAACTATTTCAAATGACTGACCCACTATATTGATTCCATCCTCACCGGGAGGACCCTGAGGTCCTCTTTCTCCGTCTGAAGAACATGATACGATAAATAAACTTGTAAGTATTATAAGTGATAGTATTCTTTTCATAATTGTTTAGATTAAGTTATTTATTAAATTCAATACTGGCTGAATTGACGCAATATCGCTGACCGGTATCTGTAGGACCATCATCAAAAACGTGGCCAAGATGGCTTCCGCAGTTAGAACATAGTATTTCAGTACGAATCATTCCAAATGTTTTGTCCTGAACATATTCTACTTTTCCTTCTATAGCATTATCAAAACTGGGCCATCCGCAACCACTTTCAAACTTGGAGTCACTTTCAAAAAGTTTCTCTCCGCAGGCAGCACATTTATATTCACCTTCATCAAAGTGCAGGTTATATTTCCCGGAATTTGGAGCTTCAGTACCTTTTTCCCTAAGCACTCTGTACTGTTCAGGAGAAAGTTCCCTTTTCCACTCTTCTTCAGATTTTTGTATGTTATATTTTTTCATTTTATTCAGTTTCAGGTTTAAAGTCCATCGCGATACCATTTATGCAGTGTCTTTTCCCGGTAGTTTCTCTAGGCCCATCATTAAAAACATGTCCTAAGTGTCCACCACACCTCGCACAATGCACTTCATCTCTTTGATATCCCAGCTTAGAATCACTGCCATAAGCAACTCCGCCATCTATGGCACGATCAAAACTTGGCCAACCGGTTCCACTCATAAATTTGTGTTCGGTTTTATAAAGTTCGTTTCCGCAAGCCGCACACACGAAAGTACCAGGTTTTTTAATGTCATTGAGTTCACTTGAAAACGGACGCTCGGTCCCTGCTTTTCGCAATACTTCAAATTCTTCGGAAGTTAATGTCTCTTTCCATTCAGCTTCCGTTTTATTAATCTCATATTTTTCTGCAGTTTCCCCATTGGATTTCTTTTGCGCGTTTCCATTACAACTAATTAGAAATACTGAGAAAATAGTAAGTAATAATAGCTTTTTCATAATTCAGTTTTAATTAAAATTACAAAGATTATGCCGTGATAAAAGTTGTTGTTTTGTTAATTACTGCCGGGTTTCCTAAAATACGGCGATGACCTTGGCCACTGGTTATAATCAGTTCGCTGTTTTCCAGGGCTTCATGTATTTCATGAGCTGAGTTAACTTTAACGTCTACATCTTGTTCATCATGAATTATCAAGGTTGGAATTTTTACGTTCGCTGCAGATCTGGCGCCAGATAAGGTATCCATATCTTCATTGAATTTTTCATCCAGATACTTCTTCATTTTTGCTGCCACTTTATGGTTCATCTTCATGTTTTCAGCAAAATGACGGGTGATCTCTGTAA
>CAXGBX010000288.1:0-3382 GCA_964008195.1 uncultured Flavobacteriaceae bacterium | reverse complement strand
TGATGGAGAAGGTAATTTTAACCCGATAGAAGCGAGAAATAGTGGATTTTTCACTCCGGGAGATGTAAAGGATATGGCCAGACTTAATACTTCAAATGCCGAGTATATCGTAGTGGCAAAAAATAATGATTATTTACAGCTTATTAAATGGAATACTGAAAAGAGGAATGAGGTATCAGCATTAAAAACTGTGGGTGCTAATTAACGATTCAAAGAATTCTCTAAATATCAAATTTTTAATATGAAATATGATGCTATTGTTATTGGCACCGGGATTACCGGAGGTTGGGCTTCTAAAGAACTTTCTGAAGGAGGATTAAACACCCTTGTTCTGGAACGTGGAAGAATGGTGAAACATGTGGAAGATTATCCTACCATGAACAAAGATCCATGGGATTTTGAGTTTAGAGGTCAACCTACATATGAAGAAAGGCAACGTCAGTTAAAACAGGCCAGGACGGGTTATACTACTGGCGCAGCCAGTAAACACTGGTTTGTAGACGATATTGATCATCCCTATAACGAAGAAAAGCGCTTTGACTGGATTCGCGGGTATCACGTAGGCGGAAAATCGCTAATGTGGGCAAGAATGTCTTTTAGATGGAGTGAGATGGATTTTGAAGCGAATAAAAAGGATGGACATGGTATAGATTGGCCTATTCGTTATAAAGACCTGGTTCCATGGTATGAAAAAGTGGAAAAATATGTTGGAATTACTGGCAAGGCCGAAGGTTTGCCTCAGTTGCCCGATAGTATTTTTACTCCTGAAATTCCGCTTAATTGTGTAGAACAGGAGTTAAAAGATGGGGTGGAAGCTAATTTTGATGACAGGAAAGTAATTAACAGTCGGGCAGCAAACCTTACCGATCCTGAGGGTCGTGAAGGTCGTGCACCCTGCCAGTTTAGGAATAGGTGTATAAGAGGATGCCCTTACGGCGGTTATTTCAGTAGTAACTCTTCCACCCTTCCAGCTGCCGAAAGAACTGGTAATATTACCCTGCGCCCTAATTCTATAGTTCATGAAATAATTTATGATGATTCGTTAGGGAAGGCAATTGGTGTACGGGTGATCGATGCCGAAACTATGGAAAAACTTGAATTTTATGCTGATGTAATATTTTGTTGCGCGGGCGCAATTCCATCTGCCTCCATATTGATGCAGTCAAAATCTGATCGCTTTCCAAATGGTTTAGGCAATGATAGTGGAGAACTGGGCCATAATATTATGGACCATCATTTTAAGGTGGGTGCATCAGGTAAATCTGATAATCACCAGGAAGACTATTATAAAGGACGAAAACCAGCCGGATTCTTTGTGCCACGTTTCAGAAATATCGATGAAAAAAGCACCATGAAAGAATTTGTTCGTGGTTATGGAATGCAGGGCGGAGCAAGCAGATCTGACTGGACTCAGGCTGTTGGTGAAATGAATTACGGGAAAGATCTTAAGAAACAATTACTTGAGCCGGGTGACTGGCAAATTGGTGTAAATTGTTTTGGAGAATGTCTGCCCTATCATGATAATAAAATGACGCTTAATTATGAGAAACTAGATAAATGGGGACTGCCTACGGTAACTTTCGATTGCGAGTATAAAGAGAATGAAAAAGCGATGAGAAAGGATGCTCAGGAACAGGCCGTGGCAATGTTAAAAGCAGCTGGCTTCAAGGATGTTCAGGGTTATGAAGAACCTTGTTTTCCCGGAAACGGAATCCATGAGATGGGAACCGCACGAATGGGTAGGGATCCTAAAACATCAGTACTTAACAAGTATAATCAAATTCACAGTGTTCCAAATGTATATGTTACAGATGGTGCCTGTATGACCTCATCTGCTTCCCAGAATCCGTCATTAACTTATATGGCGATTACAGCAAGGGCAGCTAACCATGCAGTAAGCGAATTTAAAGCAGGCAAATTTAGTACTCCGGGGAAAGTATCAAGCACTTAAGGATTAAACCATTTTAAAAACTTTAGAGATGATTAGAAGACGTACATTTTTAAAACAGTCTGGGCTGGCTCTTGCTGCTACAGCTATTCTACCCAGTATATTATACAGTTGTGAAAGGGACTATCCCCTAGGATTGCAGCTATATTCGCTAAGGGAAACTATAGGAAACGATGTAAAAGGCACTATTCAAAGGGTTGCGGGCATAGGATTTAAAGAAGTTGAAACTTATGGTTATTCCCAGGAAAATGGATTTTGGGGTTTAAGCGTTTCAGAATTTAAGAAAATACTGGATGATCATGGTCTAAATTCTCCAAGTGGTCATTATGATCTTAATAGATACATGAGTAAAACTGGAACCAAAGATGATTTTGCCTATACCCTGGAAGCGGCAGAAGGACTTGGGCAAAAGTATGTTATAGTACCTTATATTTCAAATGAATTAAGGACTTCTATTGATGATTATAAACGTATGGCTGATAAGCTAAATGAAGCCGGGAGAATGTGTCGCGAAAACGGGCTCAAATTAGCATACCATAACCATGCTTTTGAATTTGACGATTACAACGGTAAGAATGGTTTGGAAGTTTTTCTAAAGAATACAGAGAAAGACCTTGTGGTTTTTGAAATGGATATCTACTGGGTGGTTAGGGCCGGCAAGGATCCTGTGGCCCTTTTTGAAAAATATCCGGGAAGGTTCCCCCTCTGGCATGTTAAAGACATGAACAGGTCTAACAATGATTTGAATACTGAAATTGGAAATGGAACCATCGATTTTGAAAAGATTTTCGAAAAAGCTAAGCTGGCGGGTGGAGAGCATTTTATAATTGAACAGGAAAATTTTGATATGGATCCTTATCAGAGCCTGACCAAAAGTTATAATTATATCAATAATAAAATTATGGATTCATAGAGTTGGGTAGAGTGAATTCTGATTTAATAAATTTCAAAGATGGATAGAAGACAGGCGTTAAAAAATTTAGGCTACGGAGCAGGATTTTTAGTGGTAGGTCCAGCGGCTTTTAGTATTCTTCAAAGCTGTAAGAATGAGCCGGAATACGATTGGCAACCAAGCTTCTTAACTGCAGCGAATGGCGTAATACTCAAAAAAATCCTGGATGTAATAATCCCTACAACAGATACTCCGGGCGCAAATGATGTAAACGTCGCTGGGTTTATTGATTCATATATGGATAAAGTGCCGTCTCCTGAAGATAAAAAAGCATTTAAACGATCTGCAGATGCCTTCTCCCAGGCCTTTAAAAATGAGACTGAAAAAGATGCAGAAAAGGGAGCCGCTGAAGATTTTGAAAATATAGTAGCCAAATTCCTGAAGGCAACACCGGCCCGTAAAGAGGAATATGCCAGAAGAATTGGAGAAACCCAGGATCCTAATTTGCCATCTTACGTTAGAACCTCTTTATGGCAGGCTGT
>CAXGBX010000287.1:0-3387 GCA_964008195.1 uncultured Flavobacteriaceae bacterium | reverse complement strand
AGATAATTGAAAGCTGACTGACTCCCGGTTTTAGCTTCTTTAATTTTCTTTCGGAGCTGTTCTGGATTTACTTCCAATGTTTGGGTTTTGAAATGAGGTTGGAGATAAAGATAATTAATTGCAGAAAGATAAGAAGCAGGTCAAACAGAGGGAATAACCATACTACATCACTTTCATTTAGTTTTTTCGCTGCTTTAAAATATACAAAGGCTTCTGTGATCAATTTAATCCCTAAAATACTCAGGACGATCCTGGGATAGATTTGAAGAATTAAAAGTACACCTAGTATCAGCCAGAATAAAACCCTGAAAATATAAAAAGCGCCCAATAACGCCTGATGTTTAGTTTTGTAATTACCAGCGACAGAAATATGTCTTCTTTTCTGATGAAACCATTCGGAAAAATTAGTCTTCGGAACGCTTCGGGTGATGGAATCTGGATGAAAGCAGATAGCCGTATTTTCAGCTGTGGCCGCCTCATTTACAAATAGATCATCATCTCCAGATCTTAAATGAAGGTGATTGGCAAAACCTTTCAATTCATAAAATTGAGTAGAAGTGTAAGCCAGATTTCTTCCTACTCCCATATATGGTGAGCCTAAACGGGCATAAGAAAAATACTGAATGGCGGTAAGCAATGTTTCAAAGCGTATTAATTTATTTAGAACCGATCCTGTATGCTGAAAATACCCACCGTAACCTAATATGATTGTGTTTCCCGGTTGGAAATTTCGTGACATTTCCCGTATCCAATTTTTTGATTGTGGAGCACAATCAGCATCGGTAAAAAGGAGGTGCTGATTTTTGGCTTTTTTAATGCCCAGTGTTAAAGCATATTTTTTATTTGCCCAGAATGCTTCGTTATTTTGAACATCAACTATCTGGATTCTGGGATCTATCTTCTGAAAGTCTTCAATAACCTCTAAAGTACCATCTGAAGAGGCATCATTTATAACAATAATTTCGAAATTAGGATAATCCTGTTCAAGAATAGAGGGTAAGAAGTTTTTTAAATTTTCCTCTTCATTTTTTGCGCAAATAATAACCGAAACAGGAACTTCAGGATGAATTTTATTAGTAATTCCGGAGTGCGAAAATGAGAAAAACGAAAAGAAGTAGAGGAGGTTTATTAAGCTTACAAGAATGAAAACCCCGAGTAAAATTGTTCCCATTCAGTCTAATTGGTCTTGGCGGTATCTGAACAGTTTTCCATTTCATCAGGCAATTTACCACAAAAACTACATGGTTCACCAGATTTATTCAGGTATGGGTTCTGGCTAGCACAGGTGCCGGCAAATTTACCTTCCTTTTTACCCCAAATCTTTATTGCGATCCCTGCGAATGCAAGTCCCAGTAAAATGATACTTATAATAAATAATTTCATGTCTTATGATTCTTTTGCAAAAATAACAATTAATTGAAGCATGTGAAAATCGTGCTAATCATTAATATAACCTTTACAATATTTAACTAAACTTTAATCGAAACAATAGCTATAAGTAGCTTTAAGGCAATATCTTGCATTGTTAATCACGAAAAAACTACAGTTATGAAAATTAAAATGTTATTTACAATTCTTGCTCTTTCAGCAGTTGTTTTTACATCTTGTGAAGACAATAAGAAAAAAGAACAGGAAGAAAAGGAACGTATGGAGCAAATGGAAGCCGAAAGAGAGGCTGAAATGCAAGCTGAAAAGGAAAAAATGGAAATGGAATCTAACAGTATTGCAGCAAAAGCAATGGCTACAGATACACTAAGTACTTTAGTAAGCGCTCTTAAATCTGCTGAATTGGCAGAAATGTTTAAAACTGAAGAAGGACCATTTACAGTATTCGCTCCTAATAATGCAGCTTTTAGTAAAGTTGATAGTGCAACATTAGATCAATTAATGATGAAGGAGAACAAAGATAAGTTAGCCGGAATCTTAAAATATCACGTTGTAGATCAAAAAGTAATGTCTTCAGATCTTGTGAAAATGATCAAGGATAATGATGGAAAATATACCATTAATACAGTTGGAGGGGGATCATTAGACGCATCTCTTGAAGGGGATAAAGTTATTTTAACTGATGAATCTGGAAACAAAGCTACTGTTGTTCAGGCTGATGTTGATGCTTCAAATGGAGTAGTACATATTATTGATGCTGTAGTAATGAAGAAAGCATCATAATAAATTAGAATATTTTAAAGAGAAAGGGATCCGTTTCGGATCCCTTTTCTTATATAATATTTACTTCAGCTTCCAGGTTAATACCAAATAAGGCTTTAATTTTTGCCTGGATTTGTTTTGATAATGCCAGGATCTCTGCCCCTGTAGCTTCTCCATAATTCACCAGGACTAGCGCCTGATTCTTATGTACACCGGCATCACCATTTCTATAACCTTTAAATCCGGCCTTATCTATAAGCCATCCTGCAGGAATTTTAATTTCATCTTCAGACACCTCATAAAATGGGATCTCTGGAAACTCCTCTCTAAGTTTTAAAAATTGTTTTTTGCTTACTATCGCATTTTTGAAGAAACTTCCACTATTCCCAATTTCTTTAGGATTGGGAAGCTTAGATTTTCTTATGGCAATAACCGCGTTGGAAATATCTTTTATTGTAGGTGAAGAAATTTTTTCTTTTTCTAATTCAGACCGTATGGAACCATAATCCATATTTAGGTGGTGATTTTCCTTAGTCAATCTAAATCTTACTGAAGTGATAATATATTGTCCCTTTAGAGAAGTTTTAAAGACTGAATTTCTATAGGAGAAATCACTTTCTTCCAAACCGAATTCTTTCTCTTCTAATGTTTGGATATTTAGCGCGGTGCAGCTTACGAAAGTATCTTTGAGTTCCACCCCATAAGCCCCAATATTTTGAATAGGAGCAGTACCTACATTTCCAGGAATCAAAGAAAGGTTCTCCAATCCTCCATAGTCCTGGTTAAGAGTCCACAGTACAATTTCGTGCCAGTTTTCTCCCGCAGCGACTTCAATGATAACCTCATTATCTGTTTCAGAAATGATTTTCTTTCCCTTTAAAGCTATATGCACTACCAGCTTGTGAACATCATCTGTTAATAGCATATTACTACCACCACCAAGAATAAATAATTCAGAAGCATAACTTTGGCGAAGAAGACTTTTTAGATCTTCCACAGTTTTGACCGAAACAAATTTATCAGCTCTAACATCTATGCCAAAGCTATTATAATCTTTCAGCGAGAAATTTCGCAAAATGCGCATTTATCCTATTGGTTATATTTTTTCAGAGCTTTTTCAAGAATAGCTATAGCTCTTTCAAGATTTTCTTTTTTGAGAACATAAGCTATTCGCACCTGATTTTTTCCTGTGTTAGGTGTAGAATAAAAACCTGCTGCTGGGGCGACCATTACGGTTTC
>CAXGBX010000286.1:0-3391 GCA_964008195.1 uncultured Flavobacteriaceae bacterium | reverse complement strand
AAAAAGAACTCTTTAGAGTTTATCAATTTGTAGTCATATCTAGCATTGAAGTGGGAGCTTTCTGTAAAATTTTTTTACTATAGTTTTGCTCTTTATCGATAATATTTGTGAATGGTATAAAAGGATATTTAATTAAAATAAAAACATTTCTGCCTTGTGCAATAAACTTGTAAATTGCATTAAACATCCGTCATAAATGCAAAGGGACTTAAAAGATTATAGAAAATCCTATGAAAAAGGAAAGCTTCTGGAACAAGATATTCCAGGCGATCCATATGCCTTATTTCAAGCCTGGTTTAAAATTGCTGATGAATCTTCGCTTATAGAAGAGGCCAATGCTATGAGTATAGCTACGGTCGGAAAGGATAATTTTCCAAAAACAAGAGTGGTTCTACTTAAGAGTTTCGGTAACCAAGGCATGACTTTTTTCAGTAATTATAATTCCAGTAAAGGAAAAGATCTCACTGAAAATCCTAAATGTTGTATTTCATTTTTCTGGCCAGGCCTGGAGAAGCAGATAATCATGCAGGGTGAAGTTTCCAAGCTACCAAATGAGGAATCTGAAGAATATTTTCATTCCAGACCACGCGGAAGTCAGTTAGGAGCTCTGGCCTCTCCACAAAGTTCGGTAATCCCTTCCAGGAATTATCTGGAAGATCGATTGGAAAACCTGAAAAAACAGTATAAAAACAAAGAAATTCCTAAACCTGATCATTGGGGAGGATATCTTTTCAAGCCTTTGAAATTTGAATTCTGGCAGGGAAGAGCCAGTCGTTTACACGACAGAATACTGTTCAGCAAAGATCAGGATAATTGGAAATTAGAAAGACTCGCACCTTAATTATGAAAAGATTAGTTTTAGTAAGACACGGAAAATCATCATGGAAAAACAATCTTCCAGATCATAAACGACCACTGAAGAAAAGAGCATATAATGATGCCGATGTGGTTTTGAAGGCTTTTCGTCATTTCTACAAGCCCGGAGCCCTATTCTGGACAAGTTACGCAGTGAGAGCCAACGAAACAGCCAAATTGTTCAAGGAGTATTTGGAGGTGCCAGATAATGACTTCAAGGTGCTTGAAGATTTATATACTTTTAACCAGAATGAATTGCTGTCGCAAATAAGATCCTGCCCAGATGATACCGATAAGCTTTTCATATTCGCCCATAACCCGGCAATGACAATTCTTGTAAATTATTTAGGCGATAAAGAAATTGATAATCTTCCTACTACCGGACTATGTGTTATTGATTTTGAGACCGACACCTGGAAAGAAATTCGAAATGGAAAAACTATTCTAACCTTATTTCCTAAAAATCTCCGATAATCCTTCATGGCTGAAAAACGTTATATAAACAGAGAATTGAGCTGGTTGTCTTTTAATGCCAGAGTTTTGCAGGAAGCTGCAGATGAAACCGTTCCCTTAATTGAAAGACTTAGGTTTTTGGGGATATTTTCAAATAACTTGGATGAATTTTTCAAAGTAAGGTATGCTACCGTAAAGCGAATAGATCTTGCAGGAAAAGCAGGTAAGAGTGTACTGGGGGGAATTAAGGCCAGTAAACTTTTAGAAGAAATCACCAAGATCGTGATAGATCAGCAGTCTGAAAGTTTAAAGATTTTAGAAGATATTCAAACTAAATTACGGGATCATAATATAAATATTATAAAGGAAGATGAAGTAACTACGAATCAGCAGGAGTTCATTAAAAACTATTTCTTAAGCAAGGTGAGTCCGGCTTTAGTAACCATTATTTTGAATGATCTACCAGAGATGCCTTCCTTAAAAGACAGTGCAGCCTATTTAGCAGTGAAGATGGTAATGGCTGATGAAGCTGAAACTTCTCAGAAAAAATCAAAACCTAAGAATTTTTCAGCTAACGAAAAAAGATATGTACTTATTGAAATCCCCAGGAATATTGAAAGATTTGTGGTTTTACCGGAAGAAGACGGTAAACAATATATTATTTTATTAGATGATCTAATTAGATATAATTTAAATACCATTTTCAATATTTTTAAATATGAGAGCCTCTCTGCACACATGATCAAAATAACCAGGGACGCTGAACTGGATCTGGATAGTGATTTAAGTAAAAGTTTTATTGATAAAATATCAGATAGCGTAAAGGATAGGATAAAGGGTGATCCTGTGAGGTTTGTATATGATAAAAATATAGATGGCGATACCCTTAAATACCTTATGGATAAAATGGGAATCGATTCTACCGATAGTATTATTCCCGGTGGTAGATACCATAATCGTAGAGATTATATGGATTTTCCAAGTCTAGGTAAAAAAGATTTGCAATATGAAGTGCGGGAAGCTTTGCCAATTTCGGGATTGATCCTTCAAACCAGTGTACTAAAAGGGATCGCCGAAAAAGATTATTTGTTATATACGCCTTATCAGAGTTTTGCCTACGTGGTAAAATTTTTACGTGAAGCAGCTCTGGATCCTAAAGTGAAAACGATTAAAATCACCATTTATAGACTTGCAAAGATCTCCCACATTGCCAGTTCATTGATTAATGCTGTAAAAAACGGTAAAAAGGTAACCGTACAAATTGAGTTAAGAGCCCGTTTTGATGAAGTGGCCAATATTAGATATGCTGAACAGATGCAGGAAGAAGGAGTGAACCTGATATTTGGGGTTCCAGGTCTAAAGGTGCATTGCAAAACCTGTGTGATTGAGCGTGAAGAAGAAGGAAAACTAAAAAGGTACGGATTTATAAGTACTGGAAATTTTAATGAAAGTACTTCCAGGATTTATACAGATTATACACTTTTTACGGCAGATTCTTCTATTCTGAAAGAGGTTAATATGGTATTCGATTTTTTCGAGACGAATTATAAAATCAATAAATACAAACATCTTATTGTATCTCCGCATTATACCAGAAATGCGATTTATAATCTTATACAGAATGAAATTGATAACGCGAAAAACGGGAAACCTTCCGGAATTCGATTAAAATTGAACAGCCTTTCGGATAACGGGGTGATAGATAAGTTATATTCTGCAAGCAAGGCAGGAGTGAAAATCAAATTACTTGTGCGAGGTATTTGCTGCTTGGTACCGGGCATTGAAGGATTAAGTGAAAATATAGAAGCTATAAGTATAGTGGATAAATTTCTGGAACACCCCAGGGTTTTTATATTTGAGAATGCTGGCAGTCCAAAAGTATATATTTCTTCCGCAGATTTTATGACCAGAAATCTTGATCAGAGAGTGGAAATATCCTGTCCTATATACGATGAAGGTATTAAGAATGAACTAATTGAGACTTTTGAGATTAGCTGGAACGATAATGTGAAAGCAAGAATCCATTGTCGTGGTATGGCCAATCCCTATAGGAAATTAGAAGGTCCAAGGATTAGATCACAGT
>CAXGBX010000285.1:0-3465 GCA_964008195.1 uncultured Flavobacteriaceae bacterium | reverse complement strand
TCTGGCCATGCTTCTAAAGAAAGAAAGTTTATGAAGGGGAAGCTTTTTATAAAAAACTGGGTAAGCATTAAAGATGCTAAAGTCTATAAAAACGGCAAACTCTTGTTTAAATCTGAAGAGAACCTGGAAATTGGCAGATTTCTAAAAAGTATTTATAAGCACCAGGGTCTGGAATATCCAAAATTCTTTAAAATGGACAGACTTTCCAAATTAGGATACCTGGGTGTGGAAATACTAATTGATAGTGACGTTAAGGATAAAAAAACCGCGTTGGTTTTCGCCAATGCCGCTTCCAGTCTGGGGACCGATAAAGCCTATGCAGAAACAATTGATGAATTTCCTTCTCCCTCATTATTTGTATATACGTTACCAAATATTATGTTAGGGGAAATCAGCATCAGGCATCAATTAAGATCTGAGAATATTTTTTTTGTTTCCGAAGAATTTGATCCTGCCTTATTTTTGGATTATTCCTTAGCTTTATTTGAGCAGAAAAATATAGATAATTTGCTTTGTGGCTGGGTGAACTTGCACAATAATGATTATGATGTATTTTTGTGGCAAATTGCCCCTGGCGGCGGAATCGATTTTAACGAAGATGAGCTAAACAAATTATACTTACCTACACATGAGTGACCTGCATACCGAATTAAAAAAAAGCATAATTGAACAACTCAACCTCGAGGATATGGAGGTGAGTGATATTGAAAATGATGAGCATCTCTTTGGAGATGGATTGGGCCTTGACAGCATAGATGCGCTTGAACTTATTGTACTCCTGGAAAAAGATTACGGGATTAAACTCAACGATCCTAATAAGGGAAAGGAGATATTTAGTTCTGTTAATACCATGGCCAGTTATATAGAGAAAAACAGAACGAAATAATTTATGGGAGGTGTTGCCGTCACCGGAATGGGAATAATTTCTGCCATTGGCAGAGATCTCAAAGAAACCCATTTCTCTCTCAAAAATGAAAAGGACGGGACTACTTTTCCTGAAATTCTGCCAACAAATATTGAACATTTGCCGGTAGGAGAGATCAAACTCAGTAATTCAGAATTAAGTAGAATTCTTGATTTACCAAAAAATCATTCTTATACAAGAGCTGCTTTGCTCGGGGTATATGCTATTAAAGAATTACTGGAAAACACAGGTTATGACCAGTTCCCCGGAGATACAGGTTTAATTTCCGGAACCAGTATTGGCGGAATTGATATGACCGAAACCCATTTTTTCGATTATAAAAAAAATACTGAAAATCATAAATATATCCAGGCGCAACATCCGGGTTTTACTACTGAAAAAATTGCGGAATATTTTAACCTGAACAAATTGGTAACTACCATAAGTACGGCTTGTTCTTCTTCAGCAAATGCTATTATGATGGGGGCGAAAATGATCGAATCTGGAAAATTGAAACGAGTGATTGTGGGTGGAAGTGACTGCCTGGCAAAATTCACGTTAAACGGATTTAATTCTTTAAAGATTCTTTCTGAACAAAAAAGTCGTCCTTTTGATAATTTACGTAATGGATTAAATCTTGGAGAGGCCGCAGGATATTTATTGCTGGAAGCTGAAGAATATATTGAAAATAACCAAATTTTAGGTTGGGTTTCGGGTTATGGAAATGCCAACGATGCATATCATCAAACCGCTTCATCAGAAAATGGGGAAGGGGCTTACCAGGCTATGACCAAAGCATTGAAAAAGGCAGGTTTATCTTCGCTTGAGATAGACTATATCAATGCTCATGGCACCGGAACAGGAAATAATGACCTTTCAGAAAGTGTGGCATTGAAAAGAGTTTTTGGAGATAGCGTCCCGAATTTTAGTTCTACCAAAGGATTTACGGGACATACTTTAGGAGCAGCGGGGGCTATTGAAGCTATTTTTAGCTTACTGGCCATTCAGAATGGGGAGATTTATCCCAATCTCAATTTTGAAAATGAAATGTTGGAAACAGCTCTAAAGCCGATAACAAATCTTCAAAATAAGAACGTGCAGACAATCCTTTCAAATTCTTTTGGTTTTGGTGGGAATTGCACCTCCTTAATATTCCGGCGAAATGGGTAGAATATATATCAATGGCATATCATCTATATCCCCTCAGTTGGAAACAATTTTTGAAGAGGGCAATCCTCAGGTATATAATGAAAATATATTGAAGGCACTTGAAGTAGATTACAAATCTGCCATTAAACCCATGATGCTAAGACGTATGTCTAAAGCAGTAAAAATGGGACTTTTTTGCTCTAAAAAAGCATTGTTGGAAGCCGGGATAAATATGCCAGATGCAATAATCGTGGGGACAGGACAGGGTTGTATGCTGGATACAGAAAAATTTATGATCAATATGCTGGAATCTGAAGAAGGATTATTGAGTCCAACTTCATTTATCCAATCTACACATAATACCGTAGCCGGACAGATTGCACTTAATCTCAAGTGCAAAGCCTATAATATGACATTCACCCAGAATTCCGTTTCCTTTGAAAGTGCGCTGCTGGATGTCTTGCTCCAGATGGAAGATAGAAATGTGAATAATATTCTGGTGGGTGGTGTAGATGAAACTTCTACTGAATTTACCGGTTTTCAAAAACTGGATAAACAGATCAAAGGTGAGAATATTCGTAATCTCGATCTATTTAAATCTAAAACTGCAGGAACGATCATTTCAGAATTTGCCGCTTTCTTTTCGATAAGTTCTAAAATTTCTCCTGAAACTTATGCAGAGTTTAAAGATGTTCAGATTATGAACTCTATCGAAATTTCCGGGCTCAACTCGATAATTGAAGATTTTCTAAGTAGGAATGATACTAATGTTTCAAAAATTGATGCCATTATTTTAGGAAGAAATGGTGATGCAAGATTTGATAATTACTATGATGAATTGCAAAATGGAATTTTTTCAGATACATGTCAAATAGGATACAAACATCTGGTGGGAGATAATAATTCGATTTCTTCTTATGCCTTCTGGCTGGCGTCTAAAATACTGAAAGAGAAAAAGATTCCGGAGATTTTTAAATTGAATACTTTAAATTGCATTGCTCCCCGGCATATTTTGATCTATAATCAATATTTGGGAAAAAACCACGGACTAATTCTTTTACAAAGCCTTTGATCTTTAAACTGATTAAAATTTTGTTTGCGATTGCTGGAATTACTGCGATTGCCCTATTCTATATGGAAATATGGCCATTCTGGCCTATGCTTTTGATTGCTTTTACTTATATTCTTCTAATTCTGGTGCTATCAACTAATGTGCAATTTAATTTTTTTGTAAAAGCATATAATAAAAACCCTGATTTTCCTGATAATGCCGTTGCACTGAGTTTTGATGATGGTCCCGTAGAAAGCACCCTACCTATTCTTGATATTCTTGAGAGGCATAATACAAAAGCTGTATTTTTTTGTATTGGAAAAAATATAGAGAAGCATCCTGAAATTTTCAGGGAGATTAT
>CAXGBX010000284.1:0-3494 GCA_964008195.1 uncultured Flavobacteriaceae bacterium | reverse complement strand
CTTGGCGATAGACTGCTTGGCATAATATATCCCGTAAAGAACCTTGCTTTTATGGTAAATATCGCTTTCCGGTGAATTGAGATACTTTGCAGCTTTCTTAGTATTTGATAGAATCCTGCCCCCAAAACCCAGCACACGCCCAGACATGGAGTGGATAGGAAACATTACCCGTCCCTTAAACCTGTCAAAACGCTTATCTTCTTTTACGATGGTGAGGCCCGTTTTCTCGAGATATTCCAGCTTATAACCATCTTCAAGTGCTGTCTTAGTGAATACCTCCCAATCATCAGGAGAATAACCTAAATCAAACTTTTTGATCGTTTCAGAAGTAAAACCACGTTCCCTAAAATAGCTTAAACCAATGGCTTTTCCCTCATCGGTTTCATGCATTCGTTTCTGGAAGAACTCATTCGCATATTCTGAAACCAGATACATGCTTTCCCTTTCATTCGCCTGTTCTTTCTGCTCATCGGTTTGCTGGGTTTCCTCAATCTCAATCCCGTATTTTTTCGCGAGGTATTTTATTGCTTCCGGATAATTGAAATGTTCATGCTCCATCAGGAAAGCCACCACATTCCCACCTTTTCCACTACTAAAATCTTTCCAGATCTGCTTCACGGGAGAGACCATAAAACTTGGAGAACGTTCATCGGTAAAAGGACTCAATCCTTTAAGATTACTTCCAGATCTTTTTAGTTGAACAAAATCACCGATCACCTCCTCTACCCTGGCGGTTTCAAATACATTATCTATGGTAGTTCTAGAGATCAATTCAGTGAGAATATTTATTTGGAAATTACTAAAAAAGAAAGGGCTTTAAAAATGATTTCTCAAATTTAAAGCCCTGCAAAACTAAACTATATTGGCTAATTAATCAACATCAAACCTCAGCCCTACAGAAAAATTGTGTAGTTCTATATTGGGGTCCTGAAAAATTGGATTCAGGTCGTATTTGGCATAAAGCGTGGCGCCTCCCCAGCCCAGATAACCACTAAGACCATATACAAAATCATTTGTATTGTAACTGCCCTTTAGCTTATCCTTTTGCTTATCACCATCAATTTCATATTTCAACTTTTGACGCTCTCCTATATTGAAACCGGCGTAGCCCCCAAGTCCCAATTTTATCTTTCCATCTGCATCATATCGAATTGTCCTGGAAGTTTCAGTTTTGGCGGAAGGCCCAAACTCAAAATGTACAGGAATTACCAGGTTATCCATTCTGAATTTTGACTTATCCAGGTCATATTCAAATTCCTGAAGCTCGGTAAGATCCCCATCTTCTACAAAATACCGATTATCGGTAGGTTTCAAACCATTAAACTGAAAGGAAAAACCGTACTTAAGTCTCAACCAGTTGGAATTATCAAAAACCCTTGTTTTCCAGGCCCAACCAATCTCGAAGAAACGGCTGCCTCCTATTTTAAAGTCTGAATCATTCAAAGATTGCCCATCAGAAAGCGCATTATTGAAACCTACAGCCAGCACAAGATCGCTCGTGGTTCGGTTATCATATTTTCTGTTCCTTTCGGCAGAATTTACTTTTAGAACTTTTCCATCAGAACCAAATTCAATGGACACCATATTGCCATTTCCTTCATTGCGCTGTTCCAGTTCAAACTCGTTTTCAAGAATTGCCAATCGATTTTCAATATTTTTAGCATGTAATTCTGCGGCTTTCTTCTTCGCCTTTTCAGCTTCCTCCTGCGTAATCACCTTATTTTCTACTTGCGCATTATACATCTCTACCTTGGCTCTCAGTTTCTCTTTTTCTTCCGTGATTATTTCCTGTTTTTTCTTTTCGAAAACTTTCTCCGGATTATTCTCCTTGGATGTAGTTTCTGTTCCCTGACTATAACCTGTAATGGCTATCAAGGAGAATAATGCTAATGTGAGGTAAATAATAATTGTTTTCATGACCTTAGATTGTTTTTAGTTTTTTCAAATTCAGGCAAACGCCTTCCTTATCAAAATTGATTGATGAATGACCCTTTCGGGATTATGAATATTAAGTTGGTTTAATTAATCGTTTCGGGTTGCCACTGCTGTTCTGGCTTTTTTAAATTCTTCTTTCAAAAATTCAAACACCTCTTTTCTAAAAGATTGATCTACATCATATTCCACATCGGCTAAAAGACTTTCTGCATCTACGAAATTGGCGGAATAGTTTTCAGGGGAATTCTTACTTAATTCCTTTACGGCTTCTGCCAGCAATGCATCTACTTCGCTTTCTGAAATTCTTTTGCCAGATTCCCTTTCAACTTTAGAAACACTTGCCAGAAGCTCCTTCACTTTTATAGATAGATCATCTTCTTTAATTATTTTTTTGGGAATATTTTCGATGGAAACCGGCAATACAACATCTCTTTTTTCAACCGAATTTGAAGCTATGGGTGCCTTTTGGACTTTATGGTTTCTCTGAGGCTTTACAAATTTTTCTTCGGAATTATTCACTGCTGTCCCGCTTTCGGAAGAAGCCTCAATATTAGATTCTTCTGAAGCTAATTCAACCGGCTCTTCAAACTGATCTTTTTCTGAATTCTCCTCAAGTTTATCTTCTACAGGAGTTTCTACAATTGGAGCTGAAATTTGCTTTTGTTGATTTACAAACAACAAGCTGGCAATTAAAAGCACCATGACAGCGGCTACAGCTGAGATCCAAACTTTCTTACCGGAGCCTTTTTTCGACTTATTCAGCCTGGAATCTAATTTATCCCAGCTTCCTGCTGAAGGCTGAATTTCTCTTTCATCCAGCTTCTCTTTTATATGTTCTTCAAATTTAATTGGTGCCATATACTGATGAATTGTTCGTTTTTAATTTTTCCTGAAGCATCTTTCGTGCTTTAAATAACTGGGATTTTGAAGTCCCTTCACTTATGTCAAGCATTTTTGCTATTTCAGAATGCTTGTAACCTTCTACCGCATACAGAATAAACACCATTTTATAACCCTCGGGTAATGCGTCTATTAAAGCCTGAATATCGGCCACATCCATTTCAGATTTTATATTATTGAAAACCTCTGGCGTTTCCTGACCAATGTCTTCCTGAAATTCCAGTTTTTTATGTTGTCTTAGAAAGGAAATGGACTCTCTAACCATGATCTTTCTTATCCAGCCTTCAAAACTACCTTCTTCCTTAAAATCTTTCAGATGTGAGAATACCTTAAAAAATCCATTCAGCATTGCATCTTCAGCATGATGTATATCCCTGATATACTGCCTGCAGATACTTAACATCTTTGGTGCATGAATCTCATAAATTTTTTGCTGTGCATCACGATTTCCCGAGGATGCCCTTTTGATCAAAGAGGATTCATTTTTAAAAAGCTGTATAACTTTCACCATTTTCACAAGGTCTTCTATTTATATAGACGTGTGAAAGTTACAAAAGGTTGCCTGAGGTTTATTTTTTTTCTAAAAAAAGTTCAAAAGAGAGTTTTTCAATAAGTTGTGGGAGCGTAGAGCGTAGAGCGTAGAGCGTAGAGCGTAGAGC
>CAXGBX010000283.1:0-3495 GCA_964008195.1 uncultured Flavobacteriaceae bacterium | reverse complement strand
GGATTTAAAACCCTGTAATATAATAATTTACACCTAAAAACTAGTACAGAATAAGTACAGAATAAGTACAGAATCGGTTGATTTTAGGCCATATTATATAATATCAAAATTTATCAAAACAACATTAACTAATTGATTTTCAGGTGTTTTGGGTAAATTTGACTTCTAGCAGAATATTTTCATAACCCGGAGGTCCCGAGTTCAAATCTCGGTCTCGCTACAGATAAAAATCCCTTCAAAATTGAAGGGATTTTTTATTATTCTTTCTTCCTCTATTATGTCAATCCCAGGTTGTTATATTTATTTTAAAGTCAATTGATTGTTTATTGAAATGAACTTTATTTGAGCAAATTTCAGTTAAAGATGTACAGCCTACAACTCTATAGTTCACTAGTTCAATCGCTTCCAGAAACTGCTATTGTAGAGATAGATACCTGGATATGGATTGCCTTTGCGGCTTTCATTTTTATTCTTTTGATAGTTGACCTCAAATTAGTGATGAGAAAACCTCACAAGATCACCACTAAAGAGGCAGCATGGTATAGTGCGGGATGGATTAGTCTGGGAATCGCGTTTACCGGGGTTATTTTTTGGTGGCAGGGAGCTGGTGCAGCTGGTGAATATATCACTGGTTACCTAATTGAAAAATCATTGTCTATGGATAATGTATTCTTATGGGCAATATTATTTACCTACTTTAAAGTTCCAAGTGAATATCAGCACAAAGTATTATTCTGGGGTATTTTCGGAGCACTGGTGTTGCGGGTAGCATTTATTTTAGGTGGAATTGCTCTCATTGAGAGCGTACACTGGATTATATATGTATTTGGTGCATTTTTGCTATTCACCGCTTACCGAATTTTTAAAAGTGATATTTCAGATACCGAACCCGAAAACAATAAAATTTTCAAATGGGTAAACAAAGTGATTCCGCAAACCAAAGGATATAGAAAAGATAAATTTTTTGTCCGGGAGAATGGAAAGCGATTAGCCACCCCCCTATTTGTAGTGCTTATTATAGTAGAACTTACAGATATTATTTTTGCCCTCGATTCTATTCCCGCCATCCTAGCGGTAACTCGCAAAGAATTCATCATTATAAGCTCCAATGCGTTCGCCATTTTAGGACTCAGAGCGCTGTATTTCTTACTTGCAGATATGAAAGAAAGGTTTGTTTATCTAAATGAAGGTTTGGGAATAATTCTAGCCTTTGTAGGAATCAAATTTTTAATAAGTGAAAAATGGGAAATTCCTATCTGGATTTCTTTGGTATTTATTGCTGTCGTTTTAACCGGATCAATCTTATTGTCTCTTAGACATGTTCGTAATTCTAAAACTTCTAAATAGATTAATCTGATAAAGCTTAGAATTAGTTTTTGTTGGGAATTTCGGCATCCCTGTTTACGTAGGCTGAAACCCCTCTAATAAAATCATTGACAATCTCTTCCATAATTTTTCGAGCATCAGAAGTTAGTGGATAAGGTTGGTTGTTTTCAGCATAGAATGCCCAATCATTCATACCTCCAACAATTTGAAAGGTTGGAGCATCCGGACTTGAGAGCTCTACAATTTCTACATCATATCTAATGCGCTCATCCTCATATCTAAAAGCCAGATCAAACATAGCATCCCAGGTGAAAGAATTTCCATCATCCTGTATAGTAAAGGCCTGGGGAACAAATACTTTATATTCCAAATATTGATCATTTACTTCTCTGCTCATGGCATCCTGAGAATTAGAAATGATGTTATCTGCCCAACGTTTGGTAGCTAGAAATAATTCTGAATCTGTTTTGCCTGGATATTCCATAATTACTGAATCTTCAAATCCGGCAGATGAAAGTGTAAACTTATCTGCAATTTTCTGTCCCGTCATAAATAGTGGAACTAATAAAAATATCATAGCCATTCTCATATCGTATCATTTTATAGTTTCCTTTAACTTAAGCAATTGTTATCCTGAAATTAGTTAAGATTAAAATAATTGCTGTTAAACTAATTCTAAGATACTTATGCAAATAGAGAAAATTGAATGCTAAATATTATCTTTTCTTAAAGAATAGAATTATGAAAGAAATACAGTTAGGTAATACGGAACTTTATGCGCCTCCAATAGTTTTCGGTGGAAATGTTTTTGGATGGACCGTAAATGAAAAAGAATCTTTTGAATTGATAGATCAACTTCTCGATATGGGAATTAATATGATAGATTCTGCAGATGTCTACTCCAGATGGGTTGAAGGAAATTCAGGTGGGGAGTCTGAAAGTATTATTGGAAAATACATGAAGAAGCGAGGCAACCGGCATAAACTAAGCATTACCACCAAAGTGGGTTCCAGCATGAAACAAGGTGGCGAAAAAGATATTTCTAAAACTCATATCCTGAAAGCTGTTGAAGATTCATTGAGAAGGTTGCAAACAGATCATATAGATCTTTATTTCACTCATTGGGATGACAAAAAAACCCCCGTGGAAGAAACTCTCGAAGCATACGAAAAATTAATCGATCAGGGTAAGGTAAGATATATTGGCGCATCTAATCTTTCTGCGGAAAGACTTAAAGAATCACTCATCGCCGCTGATAGTAGTAGTCTGCCAAAATATGAAGTGTTCCAGCCAGAGTATAGCTTAATGGTTCGCGATAAATTTGAAGGAGAAATTCAGCAAATTTGTAAAGAAAATAATTTAGGGGTTACCTCCTACTTTTCGCTCGCTAGCGGATTCCTTACCGGAAAATATTCCAAAGAAAAAGATATTGAGGGGACAGACAGGGAAAAATTCCTAAAAGATTATTTTACAAAAAGAGGTAGAAAGGTATTGCAAGCGCTCAAAGATATTTCAGATCATCACAACATCTCACAAGCAACAGTGGCTCTAAGATGGATCATGCAAAAACCTGGGATTACCGCTCCAATAGCCAGCACCACCAAGCCAGAACATCTTCAAAGCTTTAAGGAGGCAATGAGCCACGAGCTTACCGATGAGGAAATGACTCAACTTGACTTAGCGAGTAAAAAATAAATTACACGGTTAATAATTTGTTTTTAAGACCCTTTAGATCGAGACTGGATTGCTCACCAGATTTCATGTGCTTAAGGGTAAATTTTTGATTAGTTATCTCTTCTTCACCTGCAAGAACTACATATGGTATGTCTCTTTTGTCTGCATACTTCATCTGTTTACCCATTTTAGCTGAATCTGGATAAAGCTCTGCAATGATATTGCTTTCCCGAAGTTCACGCAGAGATTTCATAGCATAGAGGGCTTCTTTCTCTCCAAAGTTGATAAAAAGTACTTTCGTATTTTGGGTAACTGTATCTGGGAAAAGTTCCAATTCTTCAAGTACCAGGTAAATCCTGTCCAAACCAAACGAAACCCCCATTCCACTCATATCCTTGAGGCCAAAAATTCCTGTAAGATCATCATAACGGCCACCACCACCAATAGAACCCATTTTTACCTTTTCCGGGGCTGCTACTTCAAAAATAGCGCCCG
>CAXGBX010000282.1:0-3526 GCA_964008195.1 uncultured Flavobacteriaceae bacterium | reverse complement strand
GTTTCCACATTGATATTTATTTTAATGATGATCACAGGAATTATCCGGTGGTGGCCAAAAAAGATAAAAAACCTCAAGAAAAATCTTACGATCAAGTGGAACGCGCGGTGGAGAAGGCTGAACTATGACCTGCATAATATTAGCGGCTTCTATTTGCATATTCTGGCGATAATTGTGGCAATCACAGGATTGTATTTTTCATATGACTGGATGAAAACTGCTATTTATTTTATTGGAAATCTAGGAGAAGATGTGGAAAGTGACCATCATATTGAAGATATCATCCAAAAGCCAAAAATTTCAGAGAATCCAATAGATATAGCATTCTATGAAACCATAGAGATGAAACCAGATAACGATATGTATTTTGTCTGGACAGAAGGGGAACATCATCCCGTAGTTACTGGGGTTTATCCTGAATCTTTGGATTACGACCATCAGTCTAACTACTATTTTCACCCACAAACTGCGGAATTACTTCAGGAGCAGGAATATGAATCAAAAAGTACAGGGTTAAAACTCCAGGAGATGAGTTACGGTATACATACCGGTCAATATTTTGGCATGACGGGTAAAATTATAGCTTTTATCCTGAGCCTGTTTGTAGCCTCATTACCGGTAACCGGGTTTATTGTTTGGTGGGGAAGAAAAAACCGGATGAAGCATCTCACCCGGTAATTATTTGTCATTCCTTAAATTTTTCATTACTACGAAGGAGGAATTTTTTATTCTAAAAATTTTCCATAAAGAGATTCTTCGCTCCACTATCGTTACGCTCTGAAAGAAAGTGAACTGTCATTTCGGAATGCAACAAAGCTGAGTGAGAAACCTCATTGTTTCTAAATCGAAATCTTTAAATAAACTATCTACTTGATCATTTGGGATTTCTCGTCGCAAAGTCCTTGCTAGTTCAGGACTATGCGCTGTCCAAATGACACTCGTATTTGTAGTATAACTTAAGGAAGAAATTTAATGTATTTCATTTAAAACAAGATAGCATCAACGATTCCACCAACAATGGCGATCAGAATGGCGAGCCATAAAGAAGGCCAGAAGCCATCAGTTTTAAAATCTGACGAGAGTTTATCTGCAATTTCGATAATGATCGCATAGGCAATAACCCTGGTGATAAAGCCAATTCCGAGGAAATAGAAAATACCTAAAGTCGCAATATTTAAAATGGCAGTTAACAGCCAGCTCAAAAGAAAGCTAAGCACTCCAATGATCAAAGCCACAATGATAGCAGATTTGAATCCGCTGAGATGTACTTTGCTTATAAATTTTGCAGCGATTAGAAGAACCAGAGCGTCAATAAGAATATGAATTACCCATTGGATCATATTAGTTGGTTTTAGAAGTTAGTAGTATTCTAAGATAATAAAAAAGCAATAAGGTAAATAAGGAGCTCTAAATTAATTGATTTTTGCCTGTAGAGTTTTAGGCTTTTTGTTTAGCAGTACTTCCCATAATGCTTTTAGATTAGCCAATTTTTCCCGCTGTTTAAGCTTGTATTCAGTTTGATATGCCCTTTGATCTGCAGTAAATCCCCGATAATCCATGCCTAAATTTTTTGCAATAAATAAGGCTCTCGGAAGGTGAAACTTCTGGGTGACCACAATAGCGCTTTTTACGTTGAATAATTTACCGGCCCTATACATACTGTCATAGGTGTCAAGCCCCGCATGATCGGTAATTATCAAATCACGGTCTATTCCGTTTGATTCAAGATAATTTACCATGGCGGCAACCTCGTTATAATCTTCAGTTCTATGATCCCCGGTAACCAGGAAATTTTTCACCTTATTTTTTCTATATAATTTAATGGCCGTATCTACTCTGTCCTGAAGAATGGGAGATAATTTACCGTCTGCATGAACGCTGGCACCTAATACAATAACGGTATTAGCGGGAGGAACATTAGAAAAATCACTATATATAAGGCCTGCAGTTTGTCTTTGAAAGATGGCTTCAATACCCAGCACCAGGAAAATGATTAAAACAAGGCCAATGACGGAAGACAGAATTATTTTTTTTAACCGCTTCATGAAAGATTGATGAATTGATTCTCGAAGATAGCCATAATAATTGGATGTATTAGATTAATCTATGCGCTAACGCTACTGTTACCTTATACATTGCGTACCTTTGTGAAATATTATTTTAAGAAGTTATGAGTAATATAAAGGCATTGAACTGGCGCTATGCGACCAAAAAATTTGATAGCACAAAAATTCTTTCAGAAGAAAAGATTGAAGTCTTAAAACAGGCTTTTAATCTAACTGCTACGTCATACGGTCTTCAGCCTCTCAAAATGTTAGTGATTTCAAATAAAGAAACCCAGAAAAGACTTCGGGATTTTTCGATGAATCAACAGCAGGTAGATACTGCCTCGCATGTCATGGTAATTTGTATTGAAAATAAGGTTGATGAAGATTTTATCACCAATTATTTCAGAAGGGTAAAGCACGTTCGCAAAACTCCGGAAGAAATTCTAAAACCTTTTCATGAATTTCTTGTAGACGATTTTAAGACTAAAGAATTTCAGGAAATAGAGGCTTGGGCTATCAATCAGGCCTATCTGGCACTTGGAACTTTATTAACTGTTTGTGCTGCGGAAGAAATTGATGCCTGCCCAATGGAAGGTTTTGAACCTGAAAAGTATGATGAATTTCTGAAACTTCACGATAAGAATTTAAGGTCTGTGCTGGTATTACCCGTAGGATATCGTGCAGAAGATGATGAGTTTTCTACCTTTAAGAAAGTGAGAAGACCTCTGGAAGAAGTGATTATAGAAATTGATTAATAACTAACGTACTCTGTAATTTCAAGCCCGTACCCAATCATACCTACACGCTTCGTTTGTTGAGTATTTGAAAGTAACCTAATCTTGTGAATTTCAAGATCATGTAAAATTTGAGCTCCAATTCCAAAATCTTTATTGTCCATTTTGACTGGTGGTGCCTTTATTTCACCTTTTTTCTGACTTTCCTTAAGCTCTGTAAGTCTGCTTAGAAGGTTAGGAGACTGGTTCGCCGGATTAATAAAAACTATGGCGCCACGACCTTCGTCATTGATAGCTTTAAACATTCCGTCTAGTTTTTTATCGGCATTATTGGTGAGTGTACCCAGAATATCATTATTTACCATGGTAGAATTTACCCGCACCATGATCTCTTCGTTGGGTTTCCAGGAACCTTTGGTTAACGCAACATGTACCTGGGAATTTGTGGTTTGTTTGTAAGCTCTTAACCTGAATTTTCCAAAACGGGTATCCAGCTCAAAATCTTCCTTTTTTTCAATTAGGGAATCATGCTGCATTCTATAAGCAACGAGATCTTCTATGGAAACTACCTTTAGGTCGAACTTTTTGGCAACTTCCATAAGCTGAGGTAAACGAGCCATAGTGCCATCTTCATTCATAATTTCCACAATCACTCCTGCCGGCTGAAAACCTGCAAGCCTGGCAAAATCTATAGCGGCTTCGGTATGGCCGGTACGTCTTAAAACACCTCCTTCTTTCGCTTTA
>CAXGBX010000281.1:0-3527 GCA_964008195.1 uncultured Flavobacteriaceae bacterium | reverse complement strand
CGACGGACAGCGGGTTTTTGAAGTAGTACAGAAATCGGTGTAAAATGAAAAGCAAGAAAGCAGCCTATTTTATTCTTATTCTATCAGTGTTACTCATAATTGGAAATTTATGGAATGCTTATCCAGATGATTTTGATACAGGCTTTTTTCTACGTATCACTGCAAATATTCTAATTTTAGTTTCCATGGTCATTTCCATTTGGTACCCCAAAAACAAAGATTGGAATTCGTAAAACGTGAATTGATTTTACAATAAGCATACTCATAAAAAATCCCTCGAAGCTCACTGAATTTCAGGTTTCTTCATTGAATTTACAATAACTCACAATCGATTGTCACTGCCCGTGGCGATAAAGAATGATATCACCCTTAACTTTTTGCAGGGTCTCATCAATTACATTCTACAAATTTAAAATGCTGAAATGAACTCAACATGACGTGAATAGCACATGAATTGTTACTGCGAGTGAAAGAAGGCAGTCTACTAAGAATTATATGACCTACCACTTCAAGTAAAAAACCTTAAATGCATCCCCAATTTATTTAACCGTCTTAATCATTCCAAAAAAAGCTTACTGAAGAATTTCATTTTTAATAACTTGTAGCTTCTTCAAATAATTTAATGGACATTTTAGGAATAGACATAGGCGGTTCCAGTTTAAAAGGAGCAATAGTAGATATGGAACGTGGGAAATTAAAAACTGCCGTTCATAAAATTGTTACTCCAGAAAACAGGGAACCTGAAGAAATTGCCAATGCTGTAAAAGAAATGGTACAGCATTTTGATTATAAGGGTGCTGTAGGCTGTGGATTTCCCACCATTGTAAAGAAGGGAATCTGTAAACACGAAGGCAATCTCAGTAAAAAATGGATTGATATAGATGTGGACAGGTTATTTGAAGATGCAACCGGGCTGAGCTTTACGGTGATCAATGATGCCGATGCTGCAGGTTTAGCGGAGATTAAATATGGAGCCGGAAAAGATCAGGATGGTTTTATTTTGATGATCACGATTGGAACCGGACTCGGAAGTGGTGCATATTTAAGGGGCGAACTTATTCCTAATTTCGAATTAGGCCAGATTCCCTACAAAGACTTTGAAAAAATTGAAGAATGGGCTGCTTCATCTATAAAAACCGAACAAAATTTAAGTTATAAAGAATGGGGAAGCAGATTTAATACTTTTCTGAAATACGTTGAAAAAATTCTCAATCCAGATGCTATGCTGATTGGAGGTGGAATTTCCAATGACTGGGATAAATTTGAAGAATATCTTGACACAGAAGTACCTGTTATTCCAGCGAAACTTAGAAATGATTCAGGTATCCTGGGAGCAGCGCTGGCAGCTCACTTCAAATATTCTGAATAGATATTCACATTTTTGACGCAACAATTTACACTTATAAATTATTGAACTGCTGAAGACTTTGTTTTTCTTAAATTCATTTGAACTACCGCCAGTAGGATCAAAGTTATCCCCAACCATTGCGCCAGATCAACTTTTTCGTTTAGTAAAAAATAAGCCATCAAAACAGCTGCAGGTAGCTCAATGGAAGATATGATCGCACCAAGACCCACATCAATTTTTGGCATTCCCGCGGTATAAAGAAGCGGCGGTAAAATGGTTCCAAAAAGGGCTAATACAAGTCCCCAGTTCAATAAAATCTCCATTCGATATTCTATCACCAGATACGGCAATGATATGGCGCTAACTATTAGAAAACCTCCAATCATCATCCAGAGACTGCGTTTCAGGGAATGCATCTCCAGGGAAACGGTATTTGAGCAATAAATGGTTCCGGTATAAGACATCGCTGCCAAAAATCCCCAGCCAATTCCTCTCCAGTCTATCACGAATTCATCGTTAAGAACATTGGTAGCCATCAAGGTTCCGATGAGAATTGCGATTACCGCAATAATCTTTTTCGCACTTGGTTTCTTGCGCTGCATCAAAGCCTCCAGGACTACTCCCATCCACACACTTTGCATCAACATTACGATCCCTATAGAAACCGGAATGTACTTCACGGCCAGATAATAGAATGTACTGGTAAGTCCCAAGGTTGTACCTGCAGCCATCAGTTTAAATTTACTCCTGGTTCTGGATACTTCGGTTACATCCGCTTGCTTTCTTCTAACAAATAAATTGATTAGTAAAAGTCCTACTACTCCCAATACCATTTGAGAGAAAGTAACTTCGTGGGAGGTATACCCATCTTCATAGGCCATTTTCACGAAAGTGGTAAGCATTCCGTAGCTGCATGCTCCCAATCCCACCAGAAGGGAACCTTTAAGTATAGATTTATCCATTTAATAAGTAGCTAAATTAGCGGGAATTATGATTTTTAAAAGTATTTTTCGATTTCCCGGCGTCTTCCTGTATAGTACCACAGGTAGCATAATGCATAAGAAAGCCCACCTTACGGCAGGCTTTTTTATTTATGATTGTGTCATCTCGGCCGTAGGGAGAGATCTCATTAAATTTCTCCTTTGTTCAATCCATCCTTCGACTGAGATCAGGATGACAACCAACTACGATTAGGATGCCGGTATTATTAGATCGCTTTAGACCTTTTTCTTTCATTTTCAGTAAGCAGAACTTTTCTTAGTCTTAAGTGATTTGGAGTTACCTCTACATACTCATCTTTTTGAATATATTCTAATGCTTCTTCCAAAGAAAACTTAATCGCAGGAACAATCTTCGCTTTATCATCTGCTCCGGAAGAACGTACGTTAGAAAGCTTTTTGGTCTTAGTGATATTCACTGCCATATCATCCTGACGTGAGTTCTCCCCAATTACCTGGCCTTCGTAAATATCCTCACCCGGATCTACAAAAAATTTCCCTCTATCCTGAAGTTTATCAATAGAATAAGGAATCGCTTTTCCTTTTTCCATAGAAACCAAAGAACCATTCTGGCGCTCTGGAATTCCTCCTTTAATTGGCTGATATTCCTTATATCTATGCGCCATGATCGCCTCACCTGCCGTAGCAGTAAGCAACTGGTTTCTTAAACCAATAATTCCACGTGACGGAATAAGGAACTGAATATTCATTCGTTCTCCTTTAGCTTCCATAGAAAGCATTTCTCCTTTTCTCATGGTTACCATTTCCACAGCTTTACCCGATACATCTTCAGGAAGATCGATGGTAAGCTCTTCAATAGGCTCACATTTAACTCCGTCAATTTCCTTTATAATAACCTGCGGCTGACCAATTTGAAGTTCGTAACCCTCTCTTCTCATTGTTTCAATAAGAACAGATAAGTGAAGTACTCCTCTACCGTATACTAAAAATTTATCGGCACTATCGGTTTCGTTTACTCGAAGGGCAAGGTTTTTTTCAAGTTCTTTATACAGTCTTTCCTTGATATGTCTTGAAGTCACAAACTTTCCATCTTTTCCGAAGAAAGGTGAATCGTTAATTGTGAAAAGCATGCTCATGGTAGGCTCATCGATAGCAATCGTTTTTAAACCTTCAGGATTTTCAAGATCGGCAACAGTATCACCAATTTCAAAACCTTCCAA
>CAXGBX010000280.1:0-3530 GCA_964008195.1 uncultured Flavobacteriaceae bacterium | reverse complement strand
AGATGATTCTTTCCTCAAGAAAGAAATTGCCCGGGCTTTTGTTGAACAAACCAACTGGTCTTCGAAAAAAGCTTTGCCCTATGTAGTTGAAGGTGGCCGGGGATTAATAAACAAACTAAGTTCAGATATTACCATTAAAGGATTTACCGCGACTAATGTGGGTTTTTATGGTCCCCAGGGAAGAGTACTTCGGGCAGCGGTCCCAGATCAAAAAATAAATGATAGAATTAGCGAATTTCAATACAATGGCTATGCAATAACCAACCTGGAAATGGAAACTTCAGGCATCTACGGAATTTCAAAATTACTGGGCCATAATGCAGTTTCTATGAATCTTGTACTTGCCAATCGTGCAACTGGTGAGTTTATTGAAAATGCTTCAGAAAAAATGGATGAACTCATTCTTTATACGTTGAATAAGATAGCTCAATAGCTTCCTTATTTAACAATATATTAAATGCAAAGCATGGTCTACTTTGTATTTTTGATCAAACAATCTATAGTCCATGCAGCAACCAGATGATGACCGTTTTAGACATAGAGATCTAAACTGGTTGAGTTTTAATGAAAGGGTTCTCCAGGAAGCCGGCGATAAACTAAATCCGTTATTTGAAAGGATGAAGTTCCTGGCTATTTTTTCATCCAATCTGGATGAATATTTCAGGGTTAGGGTATCCCAACTCCGCCAGATGAAACGGGTAAAGAAAAGCATTCGTAAGAAGCTTGCCCTTCGCCCTTCTAAGATCACTAAAGAAATTATTCAGGAAGTTAAAAATCAGCAAAACGCTTTTGGTGAAATTTACAACAATCACATTGTTCCTGAACTTGCTGAAAATGGCATTCATATAAAGGATGCTGAACATTATAGCCCTGCTCATAAAAAATTCGTTGATTCTTATTTCAACGAAAAAGTAGAAAAACATATTAAGCCAATCACCCTTGATCTGAACAAGCAAAACGAACTTTTCCTGAAAAATTCAGTATTATACTTCCTAATAACTTTCAAAAATGAGGATAAACTTGGCGTCATCAATATTCCGGTGGAAGAATGTGGTCGGTTTGTAATGATGAAAGATGTTCAGGACGAGCATAATATTACGTATCTGGATGAAATTGTAAGACATGAAGCTTTCAAAATATTTCCGGAAAACGAAATCACGGGAATTTATGAAATTAAGCTTTCCCGTGATGCAGAGCTTTATATAGATGATATTTATGAAGGGGTATTAGCTGAAAAGATATACACTTCACTCAAACAACGTACAGATGGTCAGCCCACAAGATTGCTCTACGATGCGAATATGCCCAAGGAAATTCAGAAGAAAATTAGAAAATTACTGAAGCTTGGTAAAATAGATATGATGCCTGGTGGGCAGTATCACAATTTTAAAGATTTTTTCTCATTTCCAGATCCTACAAATAATAAAGATTTACATTTTGAAGAATTACCAGCGCTTCCCCATAAAACCCTGGATGATAGCAAAGATTACTTCAAAGATATAGCGGAAAAAGACCAATCGCTTCACTTTCCCTATATGTCCTTTTCTTATGTAGAGAAGTTTGTAGATATGGCTGCGGAAGATGAAAATGTAACTGAAATCAGTATTTCTCTGTACAGAGTGGCAGATGAATCTCAGCTTACAAACTCTCTAATGAAAGCTCTGGATAACGGAAAAAGGGTGACAGTTTTTGTGGAGGCAAAAGCCAGGTTTGATGAAGAAAATAATATCAGCTGGGGCCGGAAATTTGAAGAAAAAGGAGCAAATGTTATTTATAGCTTTCCGAAGGTAAAAGTTCATTCCAAGATCATGCTGGTGACTCGACAGGAAGGTGAAGACCTGATGAAATATGCTTATATAGGAACCGGAAACTTTAATGCTGAAACATCGGCTATCTATTGTGACCATGCCGTATTTACCGCCAACAAAAATATTACTAAAGAGCTTTACAGACTCTTCAAGGTGCTGGAAGGGGAATTGATCATTCCTCGAGAAAAAACCCTTTTAATCTCTCCATTTTCTACCCGACAGGAATTTGTAAAACTTATTTATAACGAGATTGAGAATGCTCGCGACGGCAAGAAGGCTAAGATTACTGCGAAGATGAACAGCCTTGAAGACAAGGAAATGATCGAATTACTTTACAAAGCCAGTGATGCCGGCGTAGAAATTAGAATGCTAATTAGAGGTTTTACCTGCTTAATCCCTGGTGTAAAGGGTATGAGTGAAAATATTTACATTACCAGTGTGGTAGATAGATTTTTAGAGCATGGTAGAATCTATATTTTTGAAAATGGTGGTAATGAATTGATGTTCTACGGAAGTGCAGATTGGATGAGTAGAAATCTGGACCGGAGAATCGAGGTGATCTCTCCTATTCTGGACGAGGATATTAAACAAGAGTTTAAAGAGATTCTTGATATTCAGCTTCGTGATAATGTAAAAGCACGTATTCAGGATCCTGAAGAATCCAATACCTATGTAGAACGAAAAAAAGGCGAGAAAAAAATACGCTCGCAATATGAAATCTATAAGTATCTAAAGAAAAAGCATACCTCATGAAAACAATTACAGTTGGTGGTGTCCCGGAACATTTCAACCTTCCATGGCACCGCTGTATAGAGAACGGTAAATTTGAAGCTCATGGTGTTAAAGTCATCTGGAAGGAGTTCCCGGAAGGAACAGGAGCTATGTGCAAGGCTTTACGTTCTAAAGAAATTGACGCTGCTGTAATTCTAACCGAGGGAGTGATTCGGGATATTATTAACGGCAGTAAAAGTAAGATCATTCAAACCTATATTGCCAGTCCGTTGATATGGGGGATTCATGTAGATGCTGCTTCTCCTTTCAAAAATATTCAGGATCTGAAAGGCACAAAAGCTGCTATAAGCCGAATGGGTAGCGGGTCTCATCTAATGGCTTATGTAAATGCCGAGCATATGGACTGGGATACAAGTAGCCTGAAATTCGAGATCATCAATAATCTTGAGGGAGCTATAGAAGCTTTAAAGAATGATGAAGCCCAGTATTTTATGTGGGAACATTTTACCACCAAGCCGTTGGTAGATAATAAAACCTTCCGGTTAATTGCAGACTGCCCTACCCCCTGGCCTTGTTTCGTCATTGCTGCAAACGAATCCAGCCTGGATGAAAAGTCTGCGGAGCTTAAAATTATGCTTGAGGTATTGAATTCTGAAACCAAGGACTTTAAGCTTCAGAAAAATATTGATGTGGAACTTGCTGAAAGATATAATCAACAGCTTGAGGATATCCGAAAATGGATGGACCTTACCAGCTGGAGTCAGGAGCAAATTTCAGAAAAAGATATAGAAAAAGTTATGGATAAATTACTGGACTTAAATTTAATAGACTCAAAAGTTGAAACTTCGAGAATTAGACATTCGTTGGAGAAATAATCATTTCTGAAATTTTTAAGCATTTATCCCATGTTCAATCGTCACCCTGTCCCGATAACCATCGGGACAGAATGATGATCTTTTTCAGTTTAGGATACTTTCCGGATAAACAAAA
>CAXGBX010000279.1:0-3532 GCA_964008195.1 uncultured Flavobacteriaceae bacterium | reverse complement strand
AGACTCTTCTCCCATCTTCATTCCGTGCTGACTCACGGTGGTTAGGCTGGGTATAAATCTTTTGGATAGTTCCCCATCAGTAAAACCGATCACAGAAACATCTTCAGGTACTTTTTTACCCTGTTCCTGAATAGCTTTAATAGCTGAAATAGCAAAATGCTCGTTTACCGCAAAAACCCCATCAACCTTTTTATCCTTAAGAAATTCTTCGATTTCTGCTTCACTGTCTTCCATTTCTTCGATCTTCAGAATAAGATCCTCATTGATCTCTATATTATTTTCAACCAGAGCCTGTTTGTAACCGTGTGTCCGCAGTTTACCTACACTTACATAATCTACGGTAGAAATTAAAGCGATATTTTTGCATCCACAGTCTACCAAATACTGAACCGCTTTTTTTCCGCCGGTAACGTCATCAATTATAACCTTATCACAGGCAATATCATCTACCACCCTGTCAAACAACACTAATGGCATTCCCTGATTTATGGCTTCCTTTAAATGATGATAGTCTTCTTTTTGCATAGTTTCCTTGGCCAGGGAGAGAATAAAACCATCTGTACTCCCATTGGCCAGCATCTCCATATTCAGTACTTCTTTATCAAAAGAATTATCTGAAAGGCATACAAATACATTATAACCCATTTCATTAGCAACTTTTTCCACCCCGCTAATCACTGTAGTAAAGAAATGATGCACGATTTCCGGAATAATGATCCCTATAGTCTTGGTTTTCCTGTTCTTAAGACTAAGCGCGATATTATTTGGTTTATAATTGTAATGTTTAGCAAATGCCTTGATTTTTTCACGAGTTTCTTCACCAATTTCAGGACTATCCCTGAGGGCTTTCGAAACCGTAGAAATAGAGACTTCTAATTCTTTCGCAATTTTCTTTAGGGTAAGTTTTGGTTTCATTTAAATGTAATATTCTCTATTAGAGTAGGGTTAAAATTTAGATTCAGTAAATTTAACATATTTAAATTATGAATCCCTTAACTAGAAAAAGTTTTCAACACGAAAACGTTTTCGTCGCAGTATTCACGCTGACTCACTGAAATTTGACCTGGAATTTACATACATTTAACCTCAGGAAGTAAAAATATAAGGTTAATTTTTAGTAAAAACCAATAGAAAATTTATGAGAACTTTTATTAAAAGCACATTGATTTTGCTGTTTATGCTGCCAATGAGCTTTTTTGCCCAGAACACCGTTAGTGGTAATGTGACCGAAAGCGCCACAGGACTCGCTATACCAGGTGTAAATGTTATCGTCAAAGGAACTTCGAATGGTACTACTACCGATTTTGACGGTAATTATACGATCCAAAACGTAGCTAATGATGATATAATTCAGTTCTCCTTCTTAGGATTTGCGACTGAAGAAATTCCTTATCAAGGCCAATCAACATTAGACGTACAATTAGATGAAGATCAGGCTACTTTAGATGAAGTGGTTCTTATTGGATACGGTGCCACCTCTGAACAGGACGCTACCGGTGCGGTAGAGAAAATTTCGCCTGAAGAGTTCAACCAGGGAGCCGTGATATCACCTGAACAGCTTATTGCGGGTAAATCTGCCGGGGTTAGAATTACTTCTAGTGGAGGTGCTCCGGGAGCTGGTTCCGAAATCAGAATTCGTGGAGGTTCTTCCTTATCTGGAAATAACTCTCCATTGATTGTTGTTGATGGAATTCCACTAGATCAAAGAGGTGTACAGGGCGTAAGAAACCAATTGAACTCCATCAACCCAAATGAAATTGAAGATTTTGTGGTACTGAAAGATGCTGCTGCAACTTCTATCTACGGTTCCAGAGCTTCGAACGGGGTAATCCTTATTACAACGAAGTCTGGTAAGAAAAATACCGATTTAAGTGTAGAGGTAGATGTAAAAGCCTCTGTTGGAAGCATTTTAGATAAAGTAAGTGTTTTAGATGCAGATCAATTTAGAGATGTGATACAAAACCAACCGGGAACAGATCCTTCTCTTTTAGGAGATGATAATACAGACTGGCAGGACCAGATCTACCAAACATCTGTAGGAACAATTTCAAACTTTACTATTTCTAAAGGTTTTGAAGATTTTTCCTTTAGGGTAAACTATAACAATACGCTACAAACTGGGGTACTTAGAACCGACCTTTACAAGCGTAATGCCGTTAACGTTTCTTTGAACCAGGATCTTTTTAATAATAGCCTTAAACTAAGTCTTACTTCAAAAGGTATTATTGATGAGAACGAATTTGCCGATGAGGGCGCCATTGGAGCAGCGGTAGCATTTGATCCAACACAATCTGTGAATGACAACAGTCTTCCATTTGGAGGGTATTTCGAATTTAACAGAACTAATGACGCTGGTAATATAGTACCTCTGAACCAGGCTACAAGAAACCCTCTGGGATTATTATATTTACGTGACTCACAAGGAGAAACTAAGCGAAATATCACCAATCTTAATGTGGAGTACAGGTTTCCATTTTTAGAGGAATTAAAATTTAACGCTAATGCTGGTTTTGATTATGCTGAAAATGAAGGTTACAATCGCAGACCGTTCAATTCTGCAGCGGTGACCAATGTTGAATCTCCATTTAATGAAGAATATTCAGGTATAAATAGAAATACACTTTTGGACTTTTATTTCAACTTTAAAGATGAAGTAGATTTTCTGAATACTGAAGTAGATCTAACTGCTGGACATTCTTATCAGGAATTTTATATTCAAAGCCAAACATCTAGTAACCCGAATGACATTTTTACTGAAACATTTGATATAAATAGAAACTCCCTGGAGTCTTATTTTGCCAGAGCAAGTTTTGACATTGCGAACAAGTATCTTATTTCTGCAAGTTTTAGAAGGGATGGTTCTTCGAGATTTTCACCAGATAATCGCTGGAGTAGTTTCCCATCTGCTTCTATAGGTTGGAAACTTCATGAAGAAAATTTCCTTAATAATTCTGGAATATTAAATCAGTTGAAATTGAGAGCAGGTTACGGTATAACCGGTAACCAGGAGATTGGACCTAATTATGGTTACTTCGGAATTTATACACCAAGTATTTCCGGAGCACAATACCAGTTTGGGAACCAGTTTTTTAACACCCTAAGACCTGAAGAATTTGACCAGGACCTGAAATGGGAAGAACTTGAAACTTACAATGCCGGTATAGATTTTGCATTCTTTGATAGTAGATTGAGCGGTAGTGTAGATGCATATTATCGCGAAACCAATGATCTTTTAGCTCAGGTTCCGGTACCAGCAGGTGCAAACCTTTCAGATTTATTAGTTACTAATGTTGGTGAAACGGTAAGTCGTGGTATTGAAGTAGGTATTAATGGAGATCTGGTAAGAAGTCAGGATTTTAACTGGGGCTTAAATTATAACATTTCGTTCCAGGATCTTGAAATCACTAAACTTTCACTCGGAGATGATCCAGATTTCTTTATTCCTCAGGGAGGAATTGGCGGTGGTGTTGGGAACAACATCCAGCTTTGGAAGGCAGGATACGATCCTTCCACATTCTTTGTTTTTAGACAG
>CAXGBX010000278.1:0-3560 GCA_964008195.1 uncultured Flavobacteriaceae bacterium | reverse complement strand
AGTAATTCATTGATTGCATATTCTTCAACTTCTGGTAATAATTCATCCAGGTCCTTATTTTGTAATTCAGCAGGTAAAGCGTCATGATACCAGGCTGCAGCCGCAAAATACGGAAGCCTGTTAGCAATTTCTACGGGTCCTTCACGATCCAGACCAATTTCAGTAGGAGAAACCAGTACCACGCCATTTAAATACATCCACTGACTGTTTTGTAATTCCAGCGCTAAACCTGAAACTCTGGTGGTTCCATAGCTTTCTCCAATAAGATATTTTGGGGATAACCATCTGTTTTTCCGCGTTACAAAGGTATTAAGCCATTCTGCCAAATATTGAATATCCGCCTGTACTCCAAAAAACTTCTTTCTGTCAACTTTTCCTTCAGCATCTGGAATTGGTCTGGAATAGCCAGTATTTACGGGGTTTACATAAACAATATCGGCTACATCAAGGATTGAGTGTGGATTTTCCTTAATTCCGTAAGGTTGAACCGGGAAACCTTCGTCATCAATTTTAAGAACCCGGGGTCCTGTATAAGCGATGTGCATCCATACAGATGCAGAACCAGGTCCACCATTAAATGAAATTACCAATGGCCTGTTTTCACTATTCTTTACTCCATTTTTAGTGTAATAAGTATAATAAAGACTGGCAATCGGGTTCCCATCATCGTTCCAAAGTGGCATCATACCGGTTTCTGCAGTATAATCTATGGATTTCCCATTGATGTTTACTGAATGTTGCGTAGTTACAGCAGTATCTACGGGAATTTCGACTTTTTGTGCTTGAACTTCAATTATGGAAATCGATAAAAGAAGCAGTAGTAAGGAAAGTTTTCTCATTTCAATTTATAAATTCTGAATGTTTAAAATTTAATTTTTATTATTTAAGTTTTCATCTCTGAAGATGATCACATAGATTAAAACAATGGCACCGGCTGCAGCTAGTAGAAAAAATAACATGGCCAGTCCCCGGATACCCAAAAATAGTAAAATCTGATGGTACCTGCATTAGCATCGATGCTCCAATAATCATTGAGGTGATGATAAAACGTAATTAATCAATTAAAAGTTACAATGTCAGGCTGAGCGAAGTCGAAGCCACTTATATGATAATCAGGAGTTCTCGACTACGCTCGAACTGACATCAGAACTATTTTTGATGTATTGATGTTCGAGTATAAAAAAAATTAAAATATAGAGGTCAGTAGATATTTATTTACTTGAAAGTTGCAATGTCAGGCTGAGCGAAGTCGAAGCCACTTATATGATAATCAGGAGTTATCGACTTCGCTAGAACTGACATTAAAATATTATGCATTTAACTACTGACCTCTATACTCAACTATATTTGATGAAACAGGAATACTAAAAGGAAAGCAAATTGTTCAAATGATTAATATTATTAGGATGGCCAAACAGGTACAACAAATCTCCCTGCTGAATGACAGTTTCCGGAGAGATCTCTGTCAGATATTTTCTATCACGCTGAATGGCCATAAGGGTTACGCGATAATTTTTACCAATTCCAGAATCCTGTATTGATTTCCCAACAATTTGATGATTGTCCCGCTGAACTTTTAAGGTGACTATTTCCCTGTTAGGAATGTTTAAATGTTGTAAAGCAGGGGAGTGCGGACTTTTTTTCATTGAAGTAAGCATCTCATAATCTGAAGAACGGATCTGGTTGATAAACTCCTGGATTTCATCGAAGGGTACAAGGTATTTCTTCAAAACACGGGTAAATATTTCGATGGAAGTTTCAAATTCTTCAGGCACCACCTCATCTGCACCAAGCCTTATAGCATTTTCCATTTCACTAACATATTTGGTTCTCACAATAATGGTAGCCGTTTTTGTAAAACGCCTTATACTGGAAAGCATCTTTTTAGTGGCACCAGGATCTGAAATTGCGATCACAATTACCCTCGCTTCCTGAATATGCACATGCTTTAAAATTGTTTCATTTGTGGCGTCTCCAAACACGATAGGCTCTTTATTCCTTTTTGCTTTTTCAAAAGATTCAGGATTGGCATCGACGATTACATATGGAATGTCTGCTTTTCTTGCCGCTTTTGAAATATTAGAACCATTAATACCATAACCTATAAGAACCAGGTGGTCATGCAGGTTTTCTTCTGAAAATTCTTCTTCGGCCTGAGAACTTTTTTTTATATTTTCAAGTCTTTTCCTGACGGCAGCAGGAATAGGGGCCTTCAGAAGGGAATAAGTGATTTTAGGAGCTGCTGAAATCAAGAATGGCGTTACTCCCATGGTAATTATTGAAATAGCCAGGAAGTATTGATAGATATTTTCAGGAATCAAACCGCTTTCCTTTCCCACACCTGAAAGTAACAACGCAAATTCCCCTACCTGGAAGAGACTGAATAAAGAGAGAAAAATTGTCCTCACGGGATATTTTAAAATTAAAACCGTAAGACCAACTACCAGCATCTTTAATAGAATCACTCCAATTACTAAAAGAATGATATTCAATAAATTGTTGAAGAAAAATTCAAGATTCAGCAAAGTTCCTACTGAAATAAAGAAAAAACTGATAAATATTTCCCTGAATGGTAAAACATTCGCTGTTGCCTGATGACTATAATCAGATTCAGAAATAATGAGCCCCGCGAAAAAGGCTCCGAGCGCCAGGGATAAACCCACGGTAGATGTAAGCCAGGCAACGCTAAAGCAGAATACAACAACGGTCAAAACAAATAACTCCTGATTTTTTGTCTTGACAACCCATCCAAAAATTTTAGGGGCTATATATTTCGCCAGGATATAAACGATGATCAATACTAAAAGGATCTTTAGCGCCATAATGGCAATAGTGCTTAGAATATTGGGTGTCTCTCCTGCCAGCAAAGGGGTGAAAAGCATCATGGGGACCACAATAATATCCTGGAATATCAAAATCCCGAGTCCTATTTTACCATGCGGAGTAGACATTTCCCCTTTTTCCTGAAGCAATTTTAAAACAATCGCCGTACTACTCAAACTGAATAGAAACCCGAGGAAAATAGAAGAGTTTAATGGTATGCCCAAAAAATAAGAAATAGCAGCAGTGATGGCTATAGTACCACCAACCTGTAAACCACCACCTAGAAAGATTATTTTTTTAATAGATGCCAGACCTTTTAGAGATAATTCTATACCAATGACGAAAAGAAGGAAAATGATACCAATTTCAGAAAGCAATTCCACTTCGTGTTGCGAACTTATAAGATTGAATGCATGAGGGCCGGCGATAATTCCAGCAATTAGAAAACCTAAGATTGCAGGTAGTTTTAAGCGTTGAAATACAAGGATTATCACAATGGATAAACCTAAAATTATAACGATATCCTGAAGAATAGGGATTTCCATGAATTGGTTGGTTTTAATGGAAATTAAAGATAATAAGATAAGCCGTTTGTATAGGGTTTTAAGCAAAAAAAAGCGACAGTAAATTACTGCCGCTTTTCGGAATTTTTAAAGCGAAAGTTTTAACCTTTTAGCCAGGCGTTCCTCAATTCAATTTCATCTCCATCTGAATTTTGAACTTCAACCATTTTAGTT
>CAXGBX010000277.1:0-3583 GCA_964008195.1 uncultured Flavobacteriaceae bacterium | reverse complement strand
AAAAAACAATTCTTTTCCCCGCCTCGGTTTTATTGAATTGTAACAGCGTTCAAAAACTTCTATTTCGAAGTAAGGCCTAAAATACGTTAAATATTCTTCTTTACTTCCGCCAAAAGGAGGTCCTTCAGCATCTAATTCAAAGTCGAAAAGCACTCCACAGATTCGACCATTAATTTTCAGTAATTCTGAAACTTTGCGAGCGTAATTTTCCCTTTGATCAATCGGTAAAGCACAAAAGAAAGTTTGTTCCAGAATAAGATCAAATTGATCTTCAATTTTAAAAAAATCTCCATGTAAAATTTGATTTTCAGGAAATTCGGGAAGCCTTTCTTTAAAATTCCTTATTGGTTCCGCAGCGATATCACAGATCCAGATATTTTTAAAACCATTATTAAATAAATATTCAGCTTCGTAAGAGTTTCCTGCACCCGGAATCAAAATTTTTAAATTCTTGTGGGAAAGTTGATCTATATATTCTTTAATGGGTGTGGAAATATAACCAATATCCCAGCCGGTATTTCCTTCTTTATAGCGTGAAGACCAGAATTCACTATTCATTCTTTTTCATTTTGATCTTTGAGTTCATCCTTTGCATCCTCAATCCAGTCATCAATATCTCTCCGGTCTTTTTTAGTAGGTCTTCCAGTACCCTTTTTTCGGTAATAATCTTTGGAATATTTTAATAAATCAAGCTTTTCAAAAGCTTCCTTGGGAGTAATATCGTGAACATAGATTTTGACCAATTTCGCCCCCACACGGCTTTTGGGAAGATCCAGGATTTCCAGTTCGTAATTGATCTGATTTTTCCTGACCCTTAATTTATCCCCGGGGAATACATCTTTAGAAGGTTTTAAAATTTCATCCCCCAGCCTTATTTTTCCTTGCTTACAGGCGTTGGTGGCAATACTTCGGGTCTTAAAATATCTTACACACCATAAAAACTTATCAACTCTCATAATTTGACCTCTAAATCAACGTTCAATATTGAGCAAAAATACAAGATTATTGTATCTTGCGGCTCCAAAATAAATTTCTGATGAGAATAAACAAACTTTTATTGATCTGCCTTACGGCTTTTCTTGTTTTTTCATGTGATAATGATGATGATAATACTCCCGAACCGGTTCCGCCCAGAGACAGGGGGGAAGTGGCGATTGAAGATGACCAGGCTTTGATTGATTATCTTTCTACCCATTTTTATAATTATGAAGAATTTGAAAACCCTTCTGAAGATTTTGATTATAAAATTGAGATCGATACGATATCCGGTGATAATGCAGATAAAAAGCCTATTATAGAATCGGATAAATTAATTACTAAGATCGTAAACAATCAGGGGGTAGACCAGCAATTATATGTTCTCAAAATAAGAGAGGGTGCTGGTGATAAACCAAAATTTACAGATTCTACCTTTGTTACCTATGAGGGGCAATTGCTGAATGATGATGTTTTTGATAGTAATTTGAAGACACCTATATGGTTTAGTTTGGTGGCTTACTTTACCAGAAATGCAAGCGGTTCTTTTGCTCCAAGAGGAGGAGCTATTACAGGATTTAGTGAAGGTTTGCAGGAATTTGGAGGAGCAAGCAATTTCAGTGTCAATGTAGATAATACTATTGAGTGGACTAACGATTATGGAATTGGGGCGATTTTCATGCCATCTGGCCTGGCTTATTTCAATAACCCACCATCAGTATCAATTCCTGCGTATGCTCCATTGATTTTCAAGATTAATATGTTCAGGGTAAATGAAGCTGATCATGATTCAGATGGGATACCTTCATTTATGGAAGATCTGGATGGGGATGGAGATATTTTTAATGACGATTCAGATGGAGATGGTTTGCCTAATCATTCAGATTCAGATGACGACGGAGATGGTACTCCAACCATAGATGAGATTACTATAAATGAGGATGGCACGATTTCCTTTCCTGATACTAATAGTGATGGAACACCGGATTATCTAGATCCTGATATCTTTCAGTAAGATATAATTTTTTTAAAATCATAAAGCCGGTAATCTAAATAGTAGCCGGCTTCTTTTATGCTAAATTATTATTTACCACCAGCTGCCTGAAGATCTTGTATACAGGCATCATCTAAAGTGGGAACGCCTCCATTATCAATAAAGTCTAGAACACCAAATCCAAATTCTATGGAAGCTCTCATCAAGCAGCCCTCTATCACACAATGGCCCTCATTCTCCGGGTCTTCGTGATTGGTTACCGGTTCTGTACCTAAATCTACAAGGCCAAATAAATGTCCAAATTCGTGATTTAAAGTGGCTGCTTCAATCGTAGCAAGATCTGGTGCATTTGGTCTACTGGCGAAATTTCTTATAGTCCGTTCATAAATCACCATGGAAGTATTTCGGAAAGATGACCCCAGTACAAATTTTTCGTTGGTGTCTTTTTCATTGCTTCCATCAGCAAAATAGATCCATACAGCAATTTCATCACCCACATTATAAGCGGTACGTTCTTCTCTTTCTATATCTACAATTTCTTCAATGGTAAAAGGAGCTTTCCCCGAAGAGTTTACAGATCTAAGGTTAATTTTAATTCCATCTGGCTTGAAAATTCTATTTTCAAGGAATTTTCTGAACATCTCAATGCCTTCATCAGTTGGTTTATTACCTTCCACATAGACAATTTCAATATTAATAGAAGTATAGGTCGCATCGCTAAGTAAATCTGATGCTGATGAGCCAAGGCTTTTCAGGTTTGCCGTACGATCTACGCCTCCGCCTCCCATATCATCTGTACTGTCTTTTGTACATGAAATCATGAAGGATATGGCAAATAAAAACAGGAGTGATCTTCTAAATATTGTCATGGTAATTTTTAAGCATTGTGACAAAAATATAAAAAATTGGTTCTTAACCCCTGGATTTAACTTTCCTGAATTAATTCAGAAGCATTTAGGAGCTTTTTACTTCTAAAACGGCGAGATAATCGTAATTTTCACCGGTCTCGATTATGTTGCACTTAAAACTATTCGCTTTTGCATGTTGAGTAAGAAGTTCGGGGTCTATGTAAAGCCAGTTGAAACAATCAGATTTTAGATCTTTATAACTCAGGCTGAATTCAAATTCGCCATAGTATTTTTCAGTATCATCAATTTCATCTTCAAACAAATAAATAAGATCTGTTGAATCCAGGATAATGCGACCTCCTTCATTTAAAATTGATTTAGAATGCCTGAAGAATTCTTTAAGATTTTCCAGTTTTCCAATAATGCCACTGCCGTTCATCAACATTAAAATGGTATCAAATTTACCATCATTTAGACTGAAAAAGTCTTTTTCCTTTGTATTCAGTACACCTCGTTTTCTGGCAATTTCAATGGCGCCCGGAGAATTATCTAGTGCGTATGTTTCTAATTTCTGATTATTCTGTAAAAACAAAGCATGGCTGCCTGCGCCGCAACCTACATCCAGAACTTTTCCTTTACACTGTCTAAGTGCGATTTGCTCAAGTTTGGGCATATCATTAAAATCCCTGAATAAATATTCTACCGGGATGATATCATCATCAAAATCTGGCGAGTGCACTTCAATAGGAGTTTCATCTTTTTCGAA
>CAXGBX010000276.1:0-3595 GCA_964008195.1 uncultured Flavobacteriaceae bacterium | reverse complement strand
TTCTTAAAATTGATGGTATAGGAAGTGTCCGAATTCAGGAATTACATGATCCAAAACATTTAAAAGCTGCCGAAAAAGAATTGGAATTTATTCAGAAGAATAACATTCAAACCCATTATTTTCAGGATAACGATTATCCAGACAAATTAAAGCATTGTATTGATGCTCCAATTTTACTGTTTTCCAGGGGAAATATAGATTTAAAACAAAAGAGAATCATTAGTATCGTGGGTACCAGGCAAATTACCCAACAGGGCATATCGTTTTGCGAGCAGTTAATTGAAGATCTGTCTGCTTTAGATCCTGTAATCATTTCTGGTTTTGCTTACGGAGTAGATATTACGGCGCAAAGAGCCGCTGCCAGGAACAAGCTTCAAACTATTGGGTGTCTCGCCCACGGTTTAAATCAGATATATCCCAAATCCCACAAAAGATACATGGCAGGAATTGAAGAAAACGGAGGCTTTTTTACCGATTTCTGGAGTACAGATAAATTTGATAGAAATAATTTTTTGAAGCGTAACCGTATTATTGCCGGCCTAAGCGAGGCTACTATAGTAATTGAAAGTGCTGAAAAAGGGGGAGCACTGGTAACCGCAGATATTGCTAATTCTTATGACAGGGATGTTTTTGCAGTTCCGGGAAGGCCTTCAGATAAATTCAGTATTGGTTGTAATAACCTCATAAAAGCTCAAAATGCCCATGTATTGACTTCCGCAGCAGATCTGGTCTATATACTGAACTGGAAAATAGAAGAAGAACAGAAAGCCATTCAAAAACAGCTTTTTGTCGAGCTGGAATCAGATGAACAGGAACTTTACGATTTTCTAAAATCAGAGGGAAAGACAGAACTCGACCAGGTAGCGCTGCATTGTAAATTACCAACATTTAAAGCTGCATCCCTCTTGCTGAATATGGAACTAAAAGGAGCTGTAAGACCTTTACCGGGCAAACTTTTTGAAATAATCTAATACCCGGCTTTTTTCCTGACTTTTTTTAAGACTTTATCGGCTACATTTTTAGCTTTTTGAGACCCTACCTCAAGGGCATTTTCAATTTCTGCAGGGTTATTGATGTAGTACTCATATTTCTCCCGTGGTGTCTGAAACTTCTCTTTTACAAGCTCAAATAAAGCCTGTTTGGCATGACCATATCCATAACCTCCTGCTTCGTAGTTCTTCCGCATTTCTGCAGTTTGCCCTTCAGAAGCCATTATTTTATAAAGCGCGAAAACATTACAGGTATCGGGATCTTTTGGCTCTTCCAGGGGAGTACTGTCTGTATCAATACCCATAATCTGCTTTCTTAATTTTTTATCTGTCTGGAAAATATTGATGGTGTTTCCTTTAGACTTGCTCATTTTAGCACCATCAGTTCCTGGAACGTACATAGAATCTTTCTGGACATTGGCTTCAGGTATCACAAAAACATCTCCCATTTTCGCGTGGAATCTTGATGCTACATCCCTGGTCATTTCAATATGCTGTAACTGGTCTTTTCCTACCGGAACAATCTCAGCGTCATACAATAAAATGTCAGCAGCCATCAACATGGGGTAAGAGAATAAGCCGCTATTGATATCTTCCAGCCTGTCTGCTTTATCTTTAAAAGAATGCGCAAGGGTTAAGCGCTGATAAGGAAAGAAACAGCTTAAATACCAGGATAATTCCGTTACCTGAGGGATATCACTTTGGCGATAAAACACACTTTTTTCAATATCAAGTCCGCATGCCAGCCAGGTCGCGGCTACAGAATAGGTATTTTGTCTAAGAGTTTCCGCATCCTTAATTTGCGTAAGCGAATGCATATCTGCAATAAAAATAAAAGATTCATTATCAGGCTGGTTCGCCATTTCAATTGCGGGTAAAATAGCTCCTAAAAGGTTCCCAAGATGAGGGGTTCCCGTACTTTGTACTCCTGTAAGTATTCTGGACATTGACTTCTTGAATTTTGCTACAAAGGTAATTTTTTTATAGAATTCCCTCGGTTCATTTTACTACTTTTGGTACCTATGAGGCTAATTAAATCGGCATTGATCCTGTTATGGCGAATCTGGTTCTATATTTTGATGGTTGTACCTATTCTTATCATGCTGCCTTTTCTAATTGTATTTACTTCTTCTGAAAAATTTTATCCGCAATTTTTTATTTGTGCCAGGATATGGTCTAAGATCATCGTCTATGGGATGGGTTTTTACATAAAAACTGAGGCGAACCAAAACCTCGAAAAGCATAAAAGTTATATGCTGGTGGCTAACCATACCTCTATGCTGGATATAATGCTGATGCTTTGTGTAGTAAAGCAGCCATTTGTTTTTATCGGAAAAAAGGAACTGGGAAGAATTCCAGTTTTTGGTTTCTTTTATCGTAGAACCTGCATACTCGTGGATAGAAAAAATCAAAAAAGCAGGATGGCGGCTTTTGAAGAGGCACAGCGCAGGTTAAAGCAGCAAAATAGTGTATGTATCTTTCCTGAAGGAGGGGTGCCAGATGATAGGTCTATAGTTTTAGACCATTTTAAGGATGGAGCATTCAGACTGGCGATAGAACATCAAATTCCAGTGGTTCCCATTAGCTTCCATGATAATAAGAAACGATTTTCCTATAAATTCTTTACCGGTTCCCCGGGAAAACTACGCGTTAAAATTCATGAGTTTATTTGTACCAAAGGGCTGGATGCCACAGAAAGAAAGCCATTGCGGGATCAAACCTTCCAAATTATTCATCAGGAACTATCAAATCCCACGATTGATTAGAACCTGTAGCTAATTCCTGAATAAACTCCAAAATTCACGGGCTGCACATTGTCAACTTTATCAAAAGTATTGATTTGATACTTAAAGATAGGTTCAACATTGATGCTGAATTTATCGGTAAGTTTATAATCCATACCTATCCCTATATTCGTACTGAAACTGGTATTATTGATATTGGTAGCTTCACCAAGATCTGTTTTTGTTTCTCCTGAAATTAATTGTACCCGGTTATTATCCAGAAACAAACTACTCCCTCCACCAATAATATTCAGTCCAAATTTGTTGTCTATCAATACATATTCAATCTCAAGCGGAATTTCAATATACCCAAATTGCTGATTGATCTCACCCGGTGTAAACACAGACGTGGACAGCGAATTATCACTATCCATCCCAAAACTGGGCAAACCGCTCTCCGGTGCAGGTGAATTATCTCTAATTTCAACATTATCCTCCACGGTACTGATATTCTCAAAACCTGCCGACATTGCCGTTGGGGAATAAGAAATATCCTGGATATTCTGGTTAATATCAATCTTGCTAATCCCTGTTCTGATTTTGAACCTATCGGAAATTTCGTAAGCTATTTTAACTCCGTAAGATAGAGTGACTTCAGAGGAGGTGCCATTATCGGATAATTGATTGGAAAGTTCATTTCCAGTTCCAATATTTTTATAAAATACAGGGGCTGCAAAAGTGGAAAGACGCATTTTTCTAGAATTTATTTCACCTAAAATATCTTCTTCCTCTTCATTTTTCTTTTCATCTTCTACCTGAGCCAGCGCATTTTCTTCTTTTCCCAGGGACTCATTTTTAAGTGAATCATTTCTGATAATTTTA
>CAXGBX010000275.1:0-3595 GCA_964008195.1 uncultured Flavobacteriaceae bacterium | reverse complement strand
CCAATCCTTCTTCCCGAGAATCAGGAACTTCGAAAACATTCAGGTTATCTTTATTTCCGCATAATTCACAGGTGGAATCACTGCGTTGTCTCAGGCTTTCTTCAATAGTCATTAAAAGGGAGGTTGCCTGCAAAGATAGATTAAACTAAAAGTACAACCAGTCCTATAGGTTTTATATTTTTTAAGACCGTCTTTGAATTTTTTTATTGATTTAATTATTAATTCTATTTAAATAATTGGAAGTTGCAAAACAAGTTAGTTTTAATCGTTTCTCTCGTTCATTTTTTCCATCGATGAAAAAACGAACCAAAAAAATCTAGGCTTACGAAAATTTATCAAAATTTGTTGTTCTACACCTAAATTTTAGGAACTCGCCAATTAAATGGAACTAATTGGAAGAAATTTGCTGAAGCTCAAACAGCCTAAAATTTTACGGTGTATTCACTTCAAATTTTATGAAAAATTTTCGATATGCCAGGAGTATATATGAGACTATAAATTCAAAAATTTTAAATAATTATTTTTTTGAATTAATATAATTCATCACCCTTTCCTCAAGAATTGGCAAAGTGACCACTCCTTCTTCCAGGATAATTTCATGAAATTTTCTTATATCGAAATCTGGTCCCAGAGCGTCTTCGGCTTTTTTTCGAAGTTCACGGATCTTTAATTCGCCGATCTTATAAGAAACCGCCTGTCCCGGCCAGGAGATATACCGGTCTACCTCGGTATTGATCTCATGAATGGAAAGTGCCGTATTCTTTTTCATGAAATTAACGGCCTGATCCCGAGTCCATCCTTTTGCATGAATTCCGGTATCAACTACGAGTCGGCAGGCTCGCCATTGCTCATAAGTCAGCTTTCCGAAGATCTCATAAGGATTGCGATAAATACCCATTTCTTCGGCTAAAAACTCTGAATACAATCCCCAGCCTTCGCCAAAAGCCGAGATATAAAAGTTTCTTCTGAATTCAGGAATTTCCTCACCGAGTTCGTTATTTAGGGAAATTTGTAAATGATGCCCGGGAACCGCTTCATGAGCTGTTAGTGACGGCAGAACGTATTTTGGCCGACTTGGCAGATCGTACGTGTTTACCCAGTAATATCCCGGCTGGGTTTCATTGGAAGCTCCAATATATCTTCCGGTAGTATATTTCGGGGCGATGGCCGCTGGAACTTCAGCTACACCGTAGGGTTTCCGCGGAAGTTTTGTGAAATATGCCGGTAACTTCGCATCGATCCTTTTGGCAATGTCACGAGCGAACATGAGTAATTCCTCGGGAGTTTTTGCATAGAACTGTTCGTCGGTTCTTAGAAAATCAAAGAATTCTGAAAAAGTGCCTTTAAAACCGGTGTCAGCCATTACTTTTCGCATTTCTTTATTTATGCGTTTCACTTCAGATAAGCCAATATTATGGACTTCTTCGGCACTCATGTCCAGAGTGGTATAATATTCCAGCAGATAATCGTAATATTCCCTGCCTTTTGGTGTTTCAGAAACTCCTAAAGCTGTTCTGGTCTTCGGAAAATATTCGGTCTCAAAGAATTTTTTGATCCTTTTAAATTGTGGAATTACATTCTTAGTGATCGCCTTTTCCGCAGCAGTTAAAACCGAATCTTTTTGTTTTTCCGATAAAGTACTGGGAAGATTTTCAAAAGGCGCGTAAAAATAACTGTCTTTGAAATCATCAACTATCTGGCTATCGTAGGTATTTTCATAACCTTCAAAAATTACCAGTGGCTGAGTGATTTTTTCTTTTAAACCTTTCCGAAGTAAAACAAGATGCTGATCTACGTAGGTGGGGATCGCATTCAGTTTGTTAAGATAAGATCTAACCTGGGCGTAGTTGTTTAAATTCCGAATTTGATAGTTCAGGCTGAGGTGAAATCCTGCGTCAGAAAGTAACGGATTTAAATATGCCTTGAATTCATAAGTTTTTACCGTATTCTTTAGATCATATTTCAGCAGTTCTGCAGAAATCTTTTGAGATTCCGAAAGTTTTTCCTGTTCAAGATCATTTAGATCCTGAAGCAGATTTTTAGCAAAATTCGCCTCTTTTTTATAATGATCTTCGGTATAAAGGCCTAAAGGATAATCTGAACGTTCGTAGGCTTTATGATCCTGAAATTTTTGAATGGCTTTTTCAAGTTGAATGGAATCTTTTTGAGCAAAAACCGAACTTGAGAAAAGTAAAAAAGTAGCTAAAAGTGCCAGAGAAAAACGCATATATAGGAAATTTCCTTAAATATAAGAATTGTAAATTCTTTGGATTGTTTTAAAAATAGTTTCGTCGCCTTGAACTTGTTTCGGGGTCTCAATCTTTGCAAATGATTTATCATCCCTTCATAACTCTGTTCTAAATAGTATGCTCATTTTTTCCATTGATGAAAATACATTCCTCTCCCTTCGGTCGTCGGATGTAATCAATATCTAGGCTTACGAAAATTGATCAAAATTTGTTGTTCTACGCCTATATTTTAGAAACTCGCTATTGAGATTTACTTTTACAGAAAAATTTGATTAGCTCAAACATCCTAAAATTTCACGGTGCCTTCACTTCAAATTTTACGATAAATTTTCGATAGGCCGGGGATAAAAGTCATTGAAATTAACCTTTTAGCTTCAGAAATGCAATTTTAGAAAATACGCCATTGGCAATTTATTTGACTTCGTCGAATTTTTTAATTCCGGGTCTTATTATTCCAATAAATTACATTCTTATTAGATTGTGAAACAAGTTCAGAATGACGTTTTAGAATGAAGGGCAAGTAATATCTATTTTCTTAATTCCCTAAAATGCGATGCCAAAGTCTGGGAAGAAGCTTTTTTGCATCGGTCATTTCCTTTTCAGTTTCGGTAGCGTTTAATTCACCATTTTCTTTTGAAAGTTTATAGCTGAAAATAAATTGAGCATCTGGATCTTCAACATCCATTTTTCCAAATCTAAGGTCATTGAAGAATAGCTCATCGTCCTTTTCAGAAAAAGTATACCAACCTTCAGATATTTGAATCAATCGGTGAAGGTTTGGATTATCGGCAAGATCTTTAGCCAGTTTATAGTTCTTCGGAACACTATAAAAACTAATGGGTTGTGTGTCAAAAATGGAATAATTGCCGATTAAAAAAGCATCTTCAGTTTCAATATTCGCCGTCCATAAAATGCTATTCAGCGGAGTTGGCCTTGTGTCGATTCTCTGGTAGACAATATTTTGACTTTCCAAGGCATTCTCAAATTTCTGAAAGGTATAAACCTTTAAACCGATAGTGATCACAAAAAGATAGATACTGCTAATAATAAGTCCGAGTTGATTGTATTTTTTCCGTTGAGGATCTGTTCTATTTAAACGCATCGCCAAAATCAGAAATATCAAAAATGGCAGCGTATAAAGCGGATCTATCACAAAAATGTTCTTGTAAGCTAGCCGGAGGTCGAATGGCCAGAATAGCTGAGTGCCCCAAGTGGTATGTGCATCGAGTAGTGGATGCGTAAAGAGTCCCCAGAACATTAACCACGACCAGTTTTTCCAGGTAGCTTTAGATTTGCTTTCGATCTTTGAAATGATCCAGCCAAAGACCGGGGCGAATAGAATGGAA
>CAXGBX010000274.1:0-3639 GCA_964008195.1 uncultured Flavobacteriaceae bacterium | reverse complement strand
AGCAGACAAGCTGGGCATGCGGGCAAAGAGCGTTCGGTTATTCTTTATATATGCATCATTCTTTACCATGGGCGCTGGCTTTGTGGTTTATCTTACCCTGGCCTTCTGGCTAAAATTGAAGGATCTAATCTATACCAAACGAACTTCAGTATTTGATCTATGAGAAGACTGGTTGATTCAAAATTAAAACTAGCCATTGTTCTAATCATACTGGTTTTTGTTTCCGGACTGGTAGGTTTTCGCTTTTTATATGATTATACCTGGGTAGATGCTTTGTATATGACCATTATTACCATTAGCACGGTTGGGTACGGAGAGGTGCAGCCGATGGATCCTTATGGTAAGATCTTTACTTCGATTTTTATAATTTCAGGGCTTTTTATTTTTGGTTTTGGCCTTTCAACCATTACAGAACATATTCTGAATAAAAATAATATTGGTAATCTTAAGCGAAACAAAATGAGAAAAAGAATAGATTCTTTAAAAGACCATATCATCGTTTGCGGTTATGGTCAAAATGGAAAACAGGCAGTACAGAAGCTGGTAGATTACCGTAAAGATTTTGTGATTATTGATGATAATGAAGAGGTTTTTCACAATTTGGAAGGTGAGAACCTTAATTATATCGTTGGTAATGCTACGGAAGATGAAATACTTGAGACGGCTAGGATTGATAGAGCCTCAACCCTTATTTGTGCGTTGCCCAGGGATGCAGATAATCTTTTTATCGTGCTCTCTGCCCGTCAATTAAAAAAAGATCTAAAAATTATAAGCCGTGCTACTGAGGAAAATAGTTACAAGAAATTAAAACTTGCCGGTGCCGATAATGTGATCATGCCAGATAGGATTGGCGGTAGCCATATGGCCTCTCTCGTGGTGGTGCCAGACCTGGTAGAATTTTTAGATAACCTTTCGGTTTCCGGGGAACAGGATAGTATTAATGTAGAGCAGATTCCTTTTTCCAAAATTTGTGCTGATGGTATAGAAAAAACAATAGCTGAAACAGATATCAGAAAGAATACGGGCTGCTCTGTTATTGGATACAAGTCTCCGTCAGGAACTTACGTGGTAAATCCGGAACCATCATTAAAATTGGAAAAAGAATCCAAGCTTATAATGATTGGGAGACCGGAGCAAATAGAGAGTTTGAAAAAGTATTATTCAGTATAAATCGATCGAAAAAACTTGCTGACATTTTAATTTAGATTTAACAATAAATTCACAATTTAACGGGTAAAAGTTTGAAATAGCCTAATTTTTTAGCATATTCACCCGCTGAAAATTTAACTTCACTTAAATAACTGAAATTCCATATGAGAAAGTATTTGCTTTCAATGTTCTTTTTATTTTCAATTTTTGGATTGTCTGCACAAGAACTAGACGTAAAAGCCAAAGTAGGTAATCCTTCAAATGTGATAAATAACGGGTTCATCGAACTAGATGTAACCGGAGGTACTCCTCCTTATCAATATAAATGGTCTAATCAAGGTACTAAACTTACATCAAATAGAACTGAAGGTCTTACTGAAGGCATTCCTTATACTGTCGTAGTTAGCGATAGTAAAGGAAATTCTGTAGAAAAAGAGTACCAGGTAGATGCAGAAGCAATTACTGAGCATTTTAATGGAACTTTTGCTCCTGTAGTAGCGAGTATGGGGAGTGTGCTTTTCTGGGATCCGTTTTCTGCAATAGGAATATATGACCCGGTAGTTTATGCGGATATTAAGAGAGTGGAGGCTCCGGACTGGGATGCACAGGAAACTGCAAAATTTATCCTGAAAGAATGGCAAGTTGGTGATGGCGAGCATGTAGAAAAAGGAGATGCCATTGCTACAGTTTCTAAAAATGGGCAGGACATTACAGTGAATGCCAATGCGAATGGTAAACTTGAACACTTCCTTGATGAAGGAGAAGTGATTTATAATTCAGAAAACAAGAAACACGTAATTGAAGCAGGCGCTCAATATTTTGCAAGTATTGAATATGACGAGCCTATTGCTTTATTACATCCAAACGGAGATCCTCAAAAGAAGAATATTCCATTTATTGTAGTATGGTTGGTACTCGGTGCCTTATTTTTTACCCTTCGCTTAGGTTTTATCAATATTAGAGGGTTTAGACACTCATTACAGCTTGCAAAAGGTAAATTTGACGATCCTAATGCGCCAGGCCAGGTAACCCACTTCCAGGCTTTGGCAACAGCAGTTTCTGGAACAGTAGGCCTAGGGAATATTGCCGGTGTTGCGGTGGCTATTTCTTTGGGTGGTGCAGGTGCAACTATGTGGATGATCCTCGCCGGACTTTTGGGTATGTCATCAAAATTTGTGGAATGTACCCTGGGTGTAAAGTATAGATTTATAAATTCTGAAGGGCGTGTATTTGGTGGTCCTATGAACTACCTGAGATATGGTCTTGAAAAAAGAAATAAAAGAGGTTTAGGTAAATTCCTGGCCGCTTTCTTCGCAATCCTGGCAATTGGAGCTTCTTTTGGAGGGGGGAACATGTTCCAGGCAAATCAATCTTTCTCAATCCTTGCTGGAGAATTTCCAATGCTAACTGGAAATGGGTTCTGGTTTGGTATCGTAGTAGCTGTGCTTGTTGGTGTGGTTATAATTGGAGGGATTAGCAGTATCGCTAAGGTTACTGGAAAAATTGTTCCAATTATGGCTGCAGTTTATGTACTGGGGGCACTTATCGTAATTGGGGTGAATATCGAAAATATCGGACCTGCATTTACCGCAATCTGGGATGGAGCTTTCAGTCCTAGTGCTATCAAAGGTGGTGTAATTGGAGTGTTGATCGTTGGTTTCCAACGTGCAGCATTCTCTAATGAAGCAGGTGTTGGTTCAGCCGCAATTGCGCACAGTGCAGCGAAAACAAATCATCCACCATCTGAAGGATTTGTGGCTTTATTAGAGCCATTTATCGATACTGTGGTAGTTTGTACATTAACAGCATTAGTGCTTATTTTTACCGGAATGCACGAAGTAGAAGGTGTTGGAGGGGTTGAACTTACTTCAACTGCCTTTGGAAGCGTTATTTCCTGGTTCCCGTATGTATTGGCAACGGCAGTTTTCTTATTTGCTTTTTCTACCATGATCTCCTGGTCTTATTATGGAATGAGAGCCTGGACATATTTATTCGGAAAGAGTAAGAAGAACGAGATCGCTTATAAGGTTTTATTCCTTCTATTTGTTGTGGTTGGTGCTTCTGTTAGTTTGGGGGCAGTGCTGGATTTCTCAGATATGATGATTCTGGCCATGTCTTTCCCTAACATTATAGGCTTATACTTTATGATAGGAGAGGTGAGCAATGACCTGAAAGATTATACACGTAGACTTAAAGCAGGTGAGTTATTTCATAAAACTGAAAATAATAAAAAACCGGAGGCTGCCTCGTAGGCCCCTTTAAATAATGAATTTTTTTAAATCCCATTTTGCACTTTCACGAAGTCAGCAAAATGGGATTTTTATATTGGTATTTTTGATCATTGGCTTTCAGGTCTTCATTTTTTTTGATTTCAGTTCAAATGCTGAAAATGAAAAAATAGATCAGGCTGAAATTGAAAGATTTCAGAGAGCATTGGATTCGATCAATAAGAATATTCCGGGTAAGAAGGATACAATTTATCCTTTCAAT
>CAXGBX010000273.1:0-3640 GCA_964008195.1 uncultured Flavobacteriaceae bacterium | reverse complement strand
ATATCCCGATGGCTATCGGGACAGGGTGACGATTGAATAAATTAGGACAAAAAGCAGATATTCAATTTAGAGTATTTATTATATTGAAGAATAATTTTTCAAATCTTCAAAATCATTTTATTTGCGATGATAAAATAAAAATGTTTTCCTATAATAAATCTCAAATTTAAACGGCCTATCGAAAGTTTATCGTGAAATTTGAAGTGAAGCTACCGTTAAATTTTAGGCTGTTTGAGCGGAGAAAATTTTTCCATTTTGTAGGAATCACTATAGCGAGTTCCTAAAATTTAGGTAACGAACGATAAATTTAGATAAGGTTTCATAAGCCTAGATTTTTTTGGTTACTTTTTTCATCAATGGAAAAAAGTAACAAAGACGATTATTTTTTATAAAACTGATATAAATACTCAAATGAAATTCTTTAAACTATCAATCTTACTTGCTACAGCATCTGGCATATTGGCTCAGGAAAAAACTGAAAAATTTTCAGTAGATTTTGAAACTTTCAATCTGGAAAACGGCCTGAAAGTAATTCTTCACCAGGATACTTCAGATCCTGTGGTGGCCGTTGCCCTGACCGCCCATGTTGGTTCGGCAAGAGAGAAAGAAGGTCGTACCGGTTTTGCCCATTTATTTGAGCATCTTCTTTTCCTGGAATCTGAAAATCTGGGTAAAGGAGGTTTGGATAAACTTAGCGCCAGGATTGGTGGCTCCGGAGCCAACGGTTCTACCAGTAGGGACAGGACCAATTATTTTCAAACGGTGCCCAAAGACGCATTGGAAAAAATGATCTGGGCAGAAGCTGATAAGCTCGGTTTTTTCATCAATACAGTAACCGAACCTGTTCTCGCAAAGGAAAAACAGGTGGTAAAAAACGAGAAAAGACAGGGAGTAGATAACCGCCCTTATGGTCATACGTTCTATGTGGTGGACAGAAATCTTTACCCTGAAGAGCATCCGTATAACTGGCAGGTAATTGGTAGCCTGGAAGACCTTCAGAATGCGACATTACAGGATGTAAAAGATTTTTACAACCAATGGTATGTGCCCAATAACGTGATTTTGACAATTTCAGGAGACTTTGATAAAGCTCGGGCAAAAGAGTGGGTACATAAATATTTTGATGAAATAGAGCGCGGACCGGAAATTGCAGAATTGGAAAAACAGTTAATAAGTCTTTCAGCATCAAAAAGGCTTTATCATGAAGATAATTTCGCAAAGCTCCCGGAACTTACCTTAACCTGGCCTTCGGTTTATTCTTATCACGAGGATTCATTTGCTTTGGAAATCCTTTCCAATTATCTGGCTCAGGGAAAAAATGCGCCTCTTTATAAAAAACTTGTGGAAGAAGAACAGCTTACCGGTGATGTAAGCATGTTCAACTATACTTCTGAACTTGCAGGACAGTTGATGCTCCAGGTGAGAGCCTATGAAGGGAAAGACCTTGATTCAGTTAAATTGGCGATAGATGAAACTTTTGCCGAATTCGCTGAAAATGGAATTCCGGAGAAAGATTTAAAGAGAATAAAAGCGGGATTGGAGACCAATTTCTACAATTCAATTTCAAGCGTGCTGGGCAAAGGATTTCAATTAGCTCAATATGAGATTTTCGCCAAAGATCCCAATTTTATCAATAAGGAAATTGATAAAATGCTGGCGGTGACAAAGGATGATGTGATGCGGGTTTTCAAAAAATATGCTTTTAATAAAAATAATATCGCGACCAGTTTTGTACCTAAAGGACAAGTAGCCCTAGCATTCGAAAATTCAGAAAAAGCAGAAGTAGTGGAGGAAGAGATTGTGGAAGGTGCAGAAGAAGAATTTGATGCAGACCAGGACGTAACTTACGAAAAGACAGCTTCAAATTTTGACAGAAGTAAAGAACCACCTTATCAGGGCAAGCCAGAATTAAATATTCCTGAAATATGGGATGCACGCATGCCTTCAGGCTTAAAGCTGATGGGAATTACCAATACTGAAGTACCTGTTGTGCAATTCAGCCTGGAAATGAAAGGTGGGCAATTACTTGAAAAACCTAGCCATGCTGGTGTTTCCACTATGTTGGCGAACATGATGACAAAAGGTACTGCTAAAAGAACCCCTGCCGAACTGGAAGAAGCAATTGAGCTACTGGGGGCCTCGATTTACGTGAATGCCAGCGAAGAAAAAATTACGATTTCAGGAAATACCCTGGCCAAGAATTATCCTGAAACCATGGAACTCGTGCAGGAAATCCTTCTTGAGCCTAGATGGGACGAAAGCGAGTTTGAGCTTATCAAGCAAAGTACCCTAAGTCAATTACAGGAAGAAAAGGGAGATCCAAATGCTATAGCCAGAAATGAGTTCAAGAAACTTCTTTATGGGGAGAACAGTATACTTTCTTACAATGAACTGGGAACCCCGGAAACGATCAAAAATTTAAGCCTGCAGGATTTAAAAGATTATTACAAAAATAATCTTTCTCCCCTGGCCGCGACTTTTATAGCTGTAGGTGCCCTGGAAAAATCTGAAGCGGTAAATTCTATCAAATCTATATCAGCGAATTGGACTCCTAATAATATAGATTTCCCTGAGATTCCGCAATTCGAAATGCCGGAAGAATCTACAGTATATTTTTATGATGTTCTGGGAGCAAAACAATCTGTATTGGCTTTTGGTGCACCGGGACTGTCGGCAAAAGATGCTGATTTCTATCCGGCCGAAGTAATGAATTATCGCCTTGGTGGTGGCGGATTCGCTTCCAGGCTCACCCAGGAATTGAGAGAAGGCAAGGGTTACACTTATGGCATTCGTTCCGGTTTTTCAGACCGTTCTTATATTGGACCTTTTATGATTAGCAGCGGAGTGAGGTCAAATATTACCTATGAAGCTACAGAGCTGGTGAGGGATATTTTAAAAGACTATCATGAAACATTTGCTCAGGAAGATCTGGATGTTACAAAAAGTTATATGATTAAAAGTAATGCCAGAAAATTTGAAACGCTTGGGGCAAAGTTGAACATGCTCCGTGAAATTAGTGATTATGGTTATGAATATGATTATATAAAAGATCAGGAACAACAAGTGGAGGATCTTAGTGTAATGGATATCCAGGACCTTGCAAAACAATATATTAATCCAGATAAGATGTATTACCTGATTGTAGGTGATGCTGAAACTCAAATGGAAAAACTGGAAGAACTTGGTTATGGGGAACCGGTTCTATTGAATAAAAATTCAGAAGAATAAAATTTTATAGAGATCAGTAGATAGTTTCATATTCAAATCTTTATTAGATCTGTAAATGTCAGGTTGAGCGAAGTCGAAACCTAAATTCAACTCCCCAATAGTTCCCAACAGCGCTCGAACTAACAATAGAGCTATTTTATAGTACTAATAATCAGTTTTTTATAACTTTAAGATTATATGCACTTAACTAGGAACCTCTGAAATTTTATAAAAGCTTTATGCCAGGCGGGAATCACAATTCCCGCCTTTTTTATATCTTCTCAATCAATATTTATATTTTGATAATATAAAAAATTGGTCATGCTGAACTTGTTTCAGCATATCATTTCAATTTTAAGAATTAATTCATCAAAGAGAGCCCGAAACAAGTTCAGGGTGACGATTGAATAATATTGAACTTTAGGAATCAATT
>CAXGBX010000272.1:0-3672 GCA_964008195.1 uncultured Flavobacteriaceae bacterium | reverse complement strand
AAACTGGAAACTGGAAACTGGAAACTGGAAACTGGAAACTGGAAACTGGAAACTGGAAACTGGAAACTGGAAACTGGAAACTGCGAACTCCGAACTCCGAACTCTAAACCTGTTAAGATACTGTTATTCCGTACTTCTCGCTGGGCAATCTTTCTATTCCTCCGTATCTTGTAAAAAGTAAAAAATGACTGAAAAAATTATGGAAAATATATTAATTGCCGGAGCTACCGGGCATACTGGAAAAAGAGTAATTGAAATACTTAATAATTCTGAAAGTTTTAATCCGCTGGCCCTTATCAGAAAAGAAGAGCAAAGACAGCAATTTGAAGATATGGAAGTGGAAGCCGTTTTGGGTGACCTCGAAGGTGATGTGAGTCATACTATGAAGGGTATAGATAAAGTTGTTTTTGCAGCCGGTTCCGGAGGAAGTACCGGAAAAGATAAAACCATTGCGGTAGATCTTGAAGGTGCTAAAAAACTGATAGATGCCGCAATTTCAGCTAAAGTAAAGAAATTTGTGATGCTTAGCGCCATGGGTGCTGATGATCCCTCCAAAAACGATGACCTAAAACATTATCTGGAAGCCAAGCAGGAAGCTGATGAATATCTAAGAGAAAGTGGCCTTAATTATACTATTGTGCGTCCGGGGGCATTAACAGATGATCTTGGGCTGGCAAAAGTAAAAGTTGCCAAAGGTTCTTTAAATGAAAGAGGAGAGATTTCCCGGGATGATGTTGCCTTTATCTTGGTAATGTCTCTTGCAGATCCACTAGTGAAAAATATAACCTTTGAGGCGATTGAAGGAGAAGAATCTATCAAATCTGCACTTATTGAGTTGAGCCAGTTAAGATAGATTATTAGAGCAAAATCATAAAACCCCTGCAGGTTTTAAAAACCTACAGGGGTCTTTTAATTCTTTTCGTTAGCCAGTTCGATCAATTCTGTACAGCGATTTAAACTATAAAAGGATTTTTCCCGGTGGTCGAACTGACAAGTAATATAATTCGTTAAGATGAACTTGTTTCAGCATCTAAGGAGAGCCTAAAACGAGTTCAGGCTGACGCTACTTTTGAAAAATCAAAAGTTTCTATTCATTCTGCTGATCTAAAAATACCTGATCGTTAGGCTCCCAAAGTTCAATTTTATTGCCTTCAGGATCCATGATCCAGCCAAACTTGCCATAATCGTAAGTTTCCATTTCTCCAACGACCTCAACGCCTTCTTCTTTTAAAACCTTCAGCAATTCCTCCAGGTTTTCTACCCTGAAGTTCATCATAAATGGCTTCTCTGAAGGTTTATAATAATCGGTATCTTGTGCCATGGGACTCCACTGAGTTGAGCAGTCATTACCCTGCATATCCTTCCACCAGAAGGTACAGCCATATTGATCTGTATTTAAACCAAGATGCTCATTGTACCATTTCTTCACATTATCGGGATCTTTGGACTTAAAGAAAAATCCGCCCAAACCAGTTACTCTATTTTTCATAATTTCATGGCTTTTCCGCATCCCCTTCTCCAAAGGCTGCGATAATTTTGTCTGCAATCACGGTAGCCAAACCTTCATGAGATTCTTTGGTCCAGCCGGCCACATGCGGACTCAACAATGTATGAGGCATAAACATTAACTCTCTTAATGCTTCAGGAATTGAGTCTGCCGCGCTTATGGAAACATTCTTTTTATTGCTGAACAAACTTTCGAAAGAAGCCTTTTCATATTCCAGCACATCCAGGCCGGCTCCCAATATTTTTTCCTGTTTCAGGGCCTCCACCAGATCTGCTGTAACTACACTCTTTCCTCTTGCCGTATTAATGAACCAGAAAGGCTTCTTGAATTTACGGATAAATTCTTTATTGACCATCTGCTCAGTCTTGTCTGTTAATGGAACATGCAAACTTACCACATCCGCTTTTTCGAAACATTCTTCATATTCTACCTGGCGGGCATTTTCGTCAGCAATTCCTTCCAGTATATCGTAGAAAATCACGTCTACATCAAAACCACGCAGTTTTTTTGCAAAAGCTTTTCCCATATTTCCGTAACCGATAAGTCCTACTGTTTTTCCATCCAGTTCAACTCCACGATTTTCTTCACGATGCCAAAGGCCTTCACGCACTTCTTTATCGGCTTTATTTAATTTGTTGAATAGCGATAACAGCATTCCCAGAGAATGTTCTCCTACAGCATTTCTATTTCCTTCGGGAGCTGAGAAAAGTTTTATTCCTCGTTCCCTGGCATAATCCACATCTATACTTTCCAGACCTGCCCCTACACGGGCAATGAATTTAAGGTTTGGAGCGGCGTCTATAAATTCCCGATCAATCTTATAGCGGCTTCTTATAACAATTCCGTCATATAAATGTTGATTTTGAAGAGTTTCCTCTCTGGTTTGTTCGTATCCTTCAATATTGTGATGCCCGGCCTCTTCAAGCTTCCTCATTAAGTTTGGATGATTGGTATCGGCATGCAGAATGATCATGTTCTTTTCTTTTTCAAATTAATATTAAAACAGCACTTTCCATAGTCTCAGCCTGATAGCTAAAATGGAACTTACAAATTTAAAGAATGATTATCAGCCTTAGAAGAAATAGGTGTTGGAATCTAAAATCCGAGGATAGTTTTAGCCAGATAAAAGAAAATGAAAATCCCGAAAATATCATTACTAGTCGTAATAAACGGACCTGTAGCAATTGCAGGATCAATTCCTTGTTTATCCAGGATAATTGGAACAAAAGTCCCAATTAAAGCTGCTAGTATGATTACAGTGAGCAAAGCCAATGCAATGGTAAAACTTACAATTTGGGGTTGTCCTACTATCAGCCCGAATAGGATCACCAAAATGCCCAAAACCACCCCATTTATAAGAGTTAAACCTATTTCTTTTAAAAGCCTATTAAAAAGACTTCCTTTAAGATTATCATTAGCAAGTCCCTGTACGATGATTGCACTGGATTGCACTCCAACATTTCCTGCCATTGCAGCAATTAACGGTGTAAAGAAAAATAACTCCACATAATTGGCCAGCGCTTCTTCGAAACCTTTCATTACATAAACGGCTCCTAGTCCGCCAAAAAGACCTAAAATCAACCAGGGCAATCGAGCTCTTGTCAATCTCCAGATACTGGCATCAGCCTCTACATCTTCAGAGATACCTGCCGCCATCTGGTAATCTTTTTCAGCTTCTTCCTTGATAAAATCAAGAATATCATCCACGGTAATCCTACCCACCAGGCGGTTCATTTCGTCAACAACTGGTATAGCCTCCAAATCATATTTTTGCATAATTCGGGCTACTTCCTCACCTTCGGTATGCACATTTACAAAATCTACCTGCGGAATATATATATCACTGATATTGGCATCGCTGGAAGCGGTAAGCAAATCTTTAAGAGAAAGTCTTCCCTTCAACTTATTTTTATCGTCTACCACATAAATTGAATGCACACGGGTAACATTTTCAGCCTGTTTGCGCATTTCTGCCATACATCCGGTTACGCTCCAGTTTTCATTTACCCGCACAAGTTCTTTTGCCATCAAACCACCGGCAGAATCCTCATCATAACGCAACAGCTCTACGATATCATCTGCGTGCTGTTCGTCTGTTATTTCAGAAATTACATCCTGCTGTAATTCAAGGGAAAGTTCAGAAATGATATCTGCCGCATCATCGG
>CAXGBX010000271.1:0-3700 GCA_964008195.1 uncultured Flavobacteriaceae bacterium | reverse complement strand
TTCCACTTGGTCCTTCCAGTTCTAATGCAAGCATTTTTAAAACTTCCAACATTGACATTTCCTGTTTGGAAGGAGAGGTGTGGGTAGCATTTAGATATCTGGGATCAACCTTTGATAAGACGACTACTTATGACTTGGATAATGTGAGGCTTACAGGGAAATTAAGTGGATAATCCAAACCTGAGCTGATAATTGAAGCCTAAATTAAAATCTCATAAGATGTTTTCAAATGAAAACTTTAATTGAACAACACTGTTCCTGGTTTTCCCAATTGTAGATCCTGAAACCCGAAATCTTCAGTTTCAAAAGCATTTGTTTTAAATAAATTGAAACCCTGCCCCGGAATTTCAGGAAAGAATGAGAAAGATAGTTGAAAGTTGTTGAATACGAGATAGTTGTTTCTAATGATGAAGCCAATACCGTATGATGAATATAAATTGTTATTGCTGCTATTCCCACCTTTTAAAAAAGCGCCGGTATAATTAAGAAACGGATTCAGTCGAAAACCCAATATCTCCCAGGGAGCATAGAATTGTGTCTGTAATTCTAGCACATATTTTTCGGTACCCACTAAATCACTATCAAATCCAGCAATACGCGCTCCCGTTGTCCTCCTGTAGTCGCTTCCGTAGATACCATTGAATTGATTGTTCTGGTCTATACTTAATCTATCACCAATAGAATTCACCCTATTCACTCCAATTAAAAACTGAGGTTTTACAAACTGTCTCATTTTCCATTTGTCGCCAAGCGGAATTAAATTGGTAAAATAATTAGCCTGAAAAGAATAGGCGGTTTGCTCTGTTCTGGAGGCATTAAAATAAGTCCCTATTTCAAAATTACTACTTATAAAACCCCAGTTGAAATAATTACCAAAAGCAGCCCTCGCGCCCAGATACATCCTACCCAACTGATTTTTGAATTGATATCCTCCGGTGAGTGCATACACCCGGCCCACAGGAACATCCTCGGTAATTCCATCATTAAAAATGTATTGATCCTGAACAAACTGTCTGGAAGAAATCCCTACAGTTCCCAGATAGCGAGTCTCATCGCCAAAAAAATTGATGGCATCATATTCCGGACCCGGGGATTCCTTAAAATTCACATCTAAAAACCCCAGACTTGTAATGAGGTTGGTACTTCGTTTCTTTTCAGAATTACCTTCAAAAAGCGGAAAGGAGTGACCAATCCAATAATCCTGAGAGATATATTTGAAGTTCTGAGCGGCCAATTCCTGCTCAGTATTTAACAGTTCCTCTTCCCGGTATTGTTCATCTACATATAAACCTGCAGCCCAACGTGTAAAAGGCGAATAGAATTCTCTTTCTATGAAAACACTTTTGTTATAAAATTCATTAAAGTCACTTCTATATCTTATTGCTGCTGTTATAAAAGTATTTTTAATGTTGGGAACTTTATATTCGGTATAATAAGCATTTTTTCCATCGCTAAGTCGGTTGGCAAAACTAAAATTGAGTTGGTGACCTGTACCTACGATATTGTACTCTTTTAAGGTGATTTTATTCTCATTGGTGGAGAAAACTCCCTGGGGAGTAAGGCTCCACGCATCCAGGGCAACTACCATAACATCGACTGAATCAGAATTTTTTACAGGCCGTGCCATAATTCTAACATCTCTGATATATTTTTGAGAACGAAGCAAACGTGCAGATTCATCTAATAAAAGTGTATCTAAAGCTTCATTTTCTTTTAGGAGCAGAAAATTTTGGATAGCAAACTCTTTGGATTTAATATGTATTTGGTTTCCTGTTTTCTCTACCCAGCTATTAACAACCTGAGTTGAATCCCTAAAAGAAAATCCAAACGGATCTTTGGTTTCAATTATGATATTCCTAATTATCTTTCCTTCCAGCTCTTTATAATTCCGCTTTCTTTTTCGCACAGCTTTCTGCTGCTCTTCTGCGGTGGATCTAAAAATTAATTTGTGAAGTTTTTTTGTGAAATTTCTTTTTTCAGAGTATTGCTCAATTCTTTTGTAAATGTTGGTAGTATCCTCTTTTTTCTCTTCTTCCTGTGCCTGCACCTGGAAGGTAAAGAGTAGGACGAAGGCAAAAAACCGGAAGGTTTTTGGTCCAATTCGATTAGAAGAAAATAAATAATGGGAGGCTTTCAACAATTTGAGACAGGTTTTTTTCAGAAGATCACACTAAACTAAAACTATTAAATTTGAAACATTCTTCGTTTAGTAGTTCCAGGATTTGGGGAATTCATATGTAGCTGTATGCAAGCTTTACGCCATTTCTTCTTTTTTCTCTCTAAAGTCTAAAGGTTGCAGAACCTTCAATGCTTTTTCTACGGAAGTAATCCTGTCAAAAGTAAGCAGTAATTTAAGTCCTCCGCGAGTTTCCTTCTCTTTCATAGTGCAATTTTGCCTGTGCGTTTGCACATATTGAAGAACCCGGGTAAAATTGTTGGTTTGGTAGAATCGTGATTTTTGATCTGAAATAAAATAACCAACCATTTTGTTCTTTTTCATGATTACCCGTTCCAGACCTATCTTTGCCGCAATCCATTTTATTCGAACCGAATTAAGTAAATCAACGGCCTGCGTAGGTAACTCACCGAATCTATCTACTAAATCTGCTTCAAATTTCTGAAGTTCTTCTTCAGTTTTAAGCTCGTTCAATTTGGTATATAGATTTAATCTTTCGGTGATATTATTGATATAATCATCAGGGAAAAGCAGTTCAAAATCTGTATCTATCTGTGTATCCTTCACAAAATCTTTCTGCTCCACATCTTCTGTTTCTGCATAGAGATCACGGAATTCATTTTCCTTTAGCTCTTCAATTGCTTCGTTTAGGATTTTTTGATAGGTGTCAAATCCAATATCGTTGATAAAGCCACTCTGTTCACCTCCAAGTAGGTCACCCGCACCTCGAATTTCCAGGTCTTTCATGGCGATATTAAATCCACTTCCCAATTCTGAAAATTGCTCCAGAGCAGTAATACGTTTTCTAGCATCTTCTGTCATTGCAGAATAAGGCGGAGTAATAAAATAACAGAATGCCTTTTTATTGCTTCTACCAACGCGACCGCGCATCTGGTGAAGATCAGACAAGCCAAAATTATTAGCGTTATTGATGAAAATCGTATTTGCTTCAGAAACATCCAGTCCGCTTTCCACGATGGTGGTAGAAACCAACACATCAAACTCTCCGTTGATAAAACTCAACATCAGTTTTTCGAGTTTTTTACCTTCCATCTGGCCGTGACCCACGCCAATCTTCGCATCTGGAACCAGTCGCTGGATCATTCCGGCAACTTCCTTGATATTCTCCACCCGGTTATGAATAAAGAAAACCTGTCCGCCACGCTGGATTTCATAAGAAACAGCATCGCGAATAGTTTCTTCAGAAAATCTAATCACATGACTTTCTATCGGGTACCTGTTTGGTGGCGGAGTGGTGATGGTAGAAAGATCACGTGCCGCCATCAGGCTAAATTGCAGTGTTCTTGGTATGGGTGTAGCGGTTAATGTTAAGGTGTCTACATTCTCTTTGATGGTTTTTAATTTGTCTTTAACGGCAACACCGAATTTCTGCTCTTCATCTACGATCAATAAACCAAGATCTTTAAACTTCACCGCTTTACTAACCAGCTGATGTGTTCCAATAATGATATCTACTTTTCCCGACTCAAGATCGGCAAGGGTTTCTTTGCGCTCTTTCGCGGT
>CAXGBX010000270.1:0-3700 GCA_964008195.1 uncultured Flavobacteriaceae bacterium | reverse complement strand
GACGGTCGTGCCAAAGTAGGGGACGATCCTTATGATATCACTGATACAGACTACGGAAACAATGAAGTTTCAGGACCTGAAGTAGATAAGAAAAATGTAAAGCATGGGACGCATGTGGCCGGGATCATCGCAGCAGATCGCTTTAATAACATTGGTTTAAAAGGAGTGGCAAATAATGCCAGAATCCTTGTGGTTAGAGCAGTTCCAGATGGTGATGAATATGATAAAGATATCGCATTAGGGATTAGATATGCCGTAGATAACGGTGCTAAAGTGATCAATACCAGTTTTGGAAAATATTTTTCTCCAAATCCTGAATGGGTAGTTGATGCCATTAAATATGCTGCGGAAAATGACGTGCTAATTGTAAATGCTGCCGGTAATGAAGGTATAGATCTGGATAAAACCAGGGTATACCCAAATGATCAGGATCCTGAAAATACGAATGAAGTTGCTGATAATTTTTTAACAGTAGGGGCTCTTAATTACGAATACGGATCTGGATTGGTAGCTAATTTCTCCAATTATGGCAAATCTAATGTAGATGTATTTGCACCTGGAACCAAAATATGGTCTACTACTCCAAATGATACCTATGAATATTTACAGGGAACTTCGATGGCTGCTCCTGCAGTTGCCGGAATCGCAAGCATTATCAGAGGCTATTATCCCAAACTGAGTGCCGCCCAGGTAAAGCAGATCATTATGGATAGCGGACTTTCTACCAAAGCATCGGTAATTGTAGGTGGGGATAATTCTAATACAAAAAAATTTGAAAGCCTTTCCACCTCAGGAAAAATGGCCAATCTTTACAATGCGCTAATCTTAGCAGACCAAATTTCAAAAAATAATTAAAAATGAAGAAAATACTTTTTAGCTTTTTACTGATTACCACCGGGTTTATGCATGCCCAGAATAATACTTCCTACTGGCAACAGCATGTTGACTACACGATGGAGGTAGATATGAATGTAGATAATTTCAAATACACCGGAACCCAGGAATTAGTATATACCAACAATTCACCAGATACGCTTAACCGGGTTTTCTATCATTTATATTTCAATGCTTTTCAGCCGGATAGTGAGATGAATGCCCGACTGGAAAGTGTTCCAGATCCAGATGGAAGAATGACCATGAATAAAGGAACCAAAGAAAATCCTGAGATTGTAAGCAGGATTACAGGGCTTTCAGAAGATCAAATTGGTTATTTGAGAGTAAATTCTTTAACTCAGAATGGATCTAAACTTCAATATGAAGAAGTTGGGACTGTATTAGAAGTTGAACTTACCAATCCAATCTTACCTGGTGAAAAAACGACTTTTAATATGGAATTTGAAGGTCAGGTTCCGGAACAAATCAGAAGGTCTGGTAGAAACAGTTCTGAAGGAGTAGCCCTTTCTATGAGCCAGTGGTACCCTAAATTAGCTGAATATGACTTCCAGGGATGGCATGCAGATTCTTATATAGCCCGTGAATTTCAGGGAGTATGGGGAGATTTTGATGTAAAAATTTCTATTGATAAAAATTATACCATTGGAAGTACAGGATATCTTCAAAATCCGCAGGAGATCGGCCATGGATATGAAGAAGAAGGAACTAAAGTTAAGAAGACCAAAGGAGATAAGTTGACCTGGCATTTTAAAGCCCCAAAAGTACATGACTTTACCTGGGCAGCAGATCCGGAATATATTCATGATACTTTAGTTGCTGAAGATGGCACGGTATTGCATTTCCTATATAAAGATAACGACGATATCAAAGAAAACTGGAAAAATCTTCAGCCAAAAACTGCTGAATTACTGGCCTATTTCAATGAGCATATAGGGCCTTACCCATGGGATCAATATTCTGTAGTGCAAGGTGGTGATGGGGGTATGGAGTATGCGATGCTTACTTTGATTACCGGGGAACGCTCTTTTGGAAGCCTGGTGGGTGTGACCGCACATGAAATGGCCCATGCCTGGTTTCAGCATTTAATGGCTACCAATGAGAGTATTCACGAATGGATGGATGAAGGTTTTACTTCTTATATTTCTTCTGAAGCCGAAAATGTAGTGATGGGCACTAATGCTGAAAATCCGCATAGAGGATCTTACAGAGGTTACCAGTACCTGGCGAGTTCAGGGAAAGAACAGCCACAATCTACCCATGCAGATCGTTATGCGATGAATGCGCTTTACGGTGCTTCAGCCTATTCAAAAGGCGCGGTATTCCTTGCTCAGCTTGGATACATAATTGGCGAGGAAAATTTATCTAAAACCCTAAAGCGCTATTATGATGAATGGAAGTTTAAACATCCAACCCCAAATGATTTTATAAGAATTGCTGAAAAAGTTTCCGGAGCAGAGCTGGATTGGTATTTGCAGGATTGGACGCAAACTACCAATACGATAGATTATGCTATAGGTTCTGTTGAATCTGATGGTGAAATGACGAAAATAAACCTACAGCGAAACGGATTAATGCCGATGCCTGTAGATGTGGATGTAACTTATGCCGATGGTAAAAAAGAAACATTCTATATTCCGCTACAGATGATGCGTTGGGAGAAACCTGCTGAAGAAGGAACCAAGCGAACAGTTAAAGAAGACTGGGCATGGGGATTTCCTAATTATGAATTAGAGATTCCTGCAGCAAAAAATACTATTTCCAGCATCGAAATAGATTCATCACAAATGATGGCAGATATTAACAGGGATAATAATACCTGGGGTAAAACTGGAACTGAAAATACTACTTCAGATAACTAATTTTTAGTTTTCAGGAATTTAATTCTCAAGGAAGCTGTCTAAGAAGTCGAAAACGTCATCCTGAATTTATTTCAGGATCTTTACTAATTGAAAATATAAAATCAATTAGAAGCTGAAACAAGTTCAGCTTGACGAAATAAGGACTTTTTAGACAGCTTCTTTTATTTTCAGGATGCTTACTTTTGGAACATGATAGAAAGTGTTGGAAAATCAGAAAAACTTAAAAGTAAGAAGCTTATAGACCGGCTTTTTATGGAGGGGAAAAATATAAAATCCTATCCCTTAAAACTTGTTTATATTCCTGTTGATAATTCTGAAAATCCTGAATTGAAGACCGGCGTTTCAGTACCAAAAAAGCTGGTTAGAACTGCCGTAAAGCGCAATAGAATAAAGAGATTGATGCGCGAAGTTTTTAGAAAAAATAAGTATCTTGTTACCAAAGACTTATCTACTTCTTACGCCTTCATGTTTATTCATATTTCCCGTGAGGAACCAGATTATGAAAAACTGGAGAAAAGCATGATTAAAATTCTGGAGAATTTCAGAAATAAAAAATAAACAGATGAAAAAGCGAATCAGCAGGTTGGTTATACTCCCGATAGTGCTTACTGGGATATTCATTGGAACTGTAAGTTTCAAATCAGATTTTTTTGAGATCGCCAAACAGATAGAGATATTCACTACACTTTTCAAGGAAATAAATATGAATTATGTAGATGAAACAAATCCGGCTGATTTGATGGATACCGCTATAAAATCCATGCTTACAGATCTTGACCCTTATACCAATTACTGGAATGAGCAGGATGTGGAAGCAGCAAGAATTAATAGTGCAGGAGAATACACCGGAATAGGCGCATTGGTTAAAACCGGACGGGAAGCTCTTACGGTTATGGAAATCTATAAAGATTATCCTGCTGATAAAGCCGGTTTAAAGGCTGGAGATG
>CAXGBX010000269.1:0-3723 GCA_964008195.1 uncultured Flavobacteriaceae bacterium | reverse complement strand
TAGCAATATGTAAGGAATGCACCATAAGACGAATTCCTCCGAAAGCAAAAGAAGATAATGGTAGAAGGCCAATTAGAGTCTCATTCTGGAAATAATGGCGTATTCCCGCCTTTTCGAATTGAAGTTTTAAAACGAAATATTCGTGATGATAGGTGAATGTAGCCAGGCATTGAAAATCTTGCATACAGAAAATTTAACCTATTTAAATATAAGATTTATTCCTGAACAGTTGAAGCGAGAATTTCTGTTTGATTATTTTCAGTTTCTGAAAATATTTCAACTTTCTTGTTTAGGGATTTGTGAATGCTTGCAACAAAGAAAACTATCCCGATAACGAATATCAGGAAAAAAAGAGCCGAGTATTTTGTAGACTTGCTAAGTTTCATATACTATGAAATAAAATTAATACGAATACTCTTGGGGAAAGTTAAATCTAAATTAAGAAAAATTTAAGAAACTGGTTGATTAAAAGTTAAAAAGGTTAATAAAATAATTTTTTAGAACAATTTGATAATCAGGTATTTTATAAAATCAGGACTTAACAAAACTTTAAAATGAAAAAGTTACTGTCTGGTTTTAATGGTGTAATTTTATCGTATACTAAGTGATAATGAAGAATAAGAAGAAAACGAAGACTAAAATACAAGGCAATCTTTCCAGAAGTATTATTGATATACTTCGCAATAATTCAGGAAAAACATATAATTACAAGCAGATCGCTTCTATCCTGGGAGTCAATGACGCCAGTAGTAGAAACCAGATAATTAAAAAACTGGCTCAACTGGCTGCGAAAAAAGAAATTCTGGAAGCTGAACGTGGAAAATTTAAAATTGAAAGTAATAAGAACTATTATACGGGAGTAATCGATTTAACCACAAAAGGTTATGGTTACGTAATGGTTGATGAATTTGATGATGATATATTTATCGCTAATAAAGATTTAAATACTGCTTTTGATGGAGACACGGTGGAGATTTATATTTTCAATCGCAGGCGGAAAAAGAAATCTGAAGGTGAGATCACTAAAATTTTAAAAAGAAAACGTACTGAGTTTGTTGGAACCCTTCAGCAGAAAAAAGACTTTGGATTTGTGGTTATTGATGACAAATCTATGTACACCGATTTTTTTGTCTCAGGAAATAAATTGAATGGAGCTGAAAACGGGGATAAAGTAGTAATAGAATATGAGGATTGGCCAAAGAAGGCAGATTCTCCGTTAGGTAAAATTACCAGGGTACTTGGAACTCCTGGAGAGCATCACACCGAGATTCATTCCATACTTGCACAATACGGTTTACCTCACGAATTCCCTGAGGAAGTAGAAGATTTTGCCAATAAAATTGATACTTCTATCAATAAAGAGGAAATAAGTAAAAGAAGGGACATGCGAGACGTACTCACTTTTACGATAGATCCTAAAGATGCGAAAGATTTTGATGATGCTTTAAGCTTTAAAAAGCTTGAAAACGGCAATTTTGAAATAGGGATTCATATCGCCGATGTATCCCATTATCTGCAACCGGGAACGCTACTAGATGATGAAGCTTATGAAAGGGCTACTTCTGTTTATCTTGTAGATAGAGTGGTACCTATGTTACCGGAAATTCTTTCTAATAATGCTTGTTCTTTAAGACCTAATGAGGAAAAATTCACATTTTCAGCAGTTTTTGAAATAGATGACAACGCAAATGTCAAGAAACAATGGTTTGGTAGAACAGTGACCTATTCAGATGAGCGTTTTGCTTATGAAGAAGCGCAGCAAATTATTGAAACAGGCACCGGCACCATTCCAGAAGATATTTCCATCAGGGAAGATGCTTATTCTGTAGGTGGTGAGATTGTTGAAGCTGTGGTTAATTTAGATCGTCTTGCGAAGAAAATGCGTAGTAGAAGAATGCGCGATGGAGCAATTTCTTTTGATAAAGTTGAAGTTAAATTCAATTTAAATGAAGAAAATGAACCGGTTGGGGTTTTCTTCAAAACTGCAAAAGACGCGAATAAGCTAATTGAGGAATTTATGCTCCTTGCAAATAGAAAAGTTGCTGAATATATAGGAAAACAAAGTCCCAAGAAGACTTTTGTATATAGAAATCATGATGAACCTGATGATCAAAAATTAGCGTCTCTGCAAACGATTGTAGGAAGGTTTGGGCATAAATTGAATCTAAAAGATAGGAGTTCTACCACAGCTTCGCTGAATAAATTACTTGAAGATGTTCAGGGAAGAAAGGAGCAAAATATGGTGGATACCCTCGCCATTAGGACCATGAGTAAAGCTTATTATGGAACAGAGAGTATAGGTCATTACGGTTTGGCTTTTGATTATTATACTCATTTTACCTCTCCAATTAGAAGATATCCAGATGTAATGGTTCATCGATTATTACAGCAATACCTTGATGGGGCTAAATCTGCGAATGAAGAAGAATATGAAGCGAAATGCCATCATAGCAGTGAAATGGAAAATCTTGCAACCAATGCAGAAAGAGATTCCATAAAATATATGCAGGTGAAATTTATGCAGGATCACGAAGATGAAGAATTTCTTGGTGTTATTTCCGGGGTTACTGAATGGGGTATTTTCGTGGAAATTATCGAAAATAAATGTGAGGGAATGATCCGGTTAAGGGATATGAATGATGATCATTATGAATTTAATGCTGATGAATTTGCAGTAATAGGTAAGCGTACGGGGCAGACCTATACACTGGGAGATGAGGTTTATGTAAAAGTAAAAAATGCCGATCTTGTTAAAAGACATTTGGATTTTACTTTAATTGGAAATCGCCAGGAAGTTGAGAAAAAATAGATTTTCGTTACATTGAGCCACCATATTTACTGTCTTTTATAAGGCTTGATTATCCTAAAAGAACAAAAGCTTTACATTTGCAAAACAACTTAACTACATGTTACAGGACGTTTTAGCAGCTTTACCCTTAGGTTTATTTCTGGCATTTTTATTTGGTCCGGTTTTTTTCGTTTTATTGGAAACCGCCGCCATTAAAGGATTTAGAGCTGCTTTTTCCTTGGATTTAGGAGTAATCCTGGCCGATCTTGTTTTTATAACGATCGCCTATTTTAGTACTACCAAGCTTTTACAAAGTTTAAAAGATGATCCTGCTCTTTTTATATTTGGGGGAATGATCCTGGCTACTTATGGTGTAATGAGTTTTTTACAGACAAAAAAATCTATTCATACTGAAGATGAAACTCCCGAAATAAGAAAATTAGGGAAAAGCGATTACTTCGGACTTTTTGCAAAGGGTTTTCTGCTCAATTTTATCAATATTGGTGTCCTGGGTTTCTGGTTGGGTGTAATCATCGTATTCGGTCCTAAAATGGAAATGGAGACAGATAGGATCGCTGTTTTTTTAATAAGCGTATTGGTAACTTATCTGGTAGTGGATATTGTGAAAATTCTTCTGGCTAAAAAGCTCAATAGAAAATTGACACCTCATAGAATTTACGTAATGAAAAAGGGAATAAGCCTGTTACTTATTTTATTTGGAGGTGTTCTGATATTTCAAGGTTTTTTCCCAGATCAGGTAGACGAAATTAAAGATCAGATAGAGGAAATCACTCCCAATGATTCCCTCATTGGAAATCTACATAATTTTGGAGATACAGAAAATAAATAAAAAAGCCTCCCGGTTATGGGAAGCTTTTCTGAGGCATCGAGCGGATTCGAACCGCTGTACAAGGTTTTGCAGACCTCTGCCTAGC
>CAXGBX010000268.1:0-3742 GCA_964008195.1 uncultured Flavobacteriaceae bacterium | reverse complement strand
TTCAAAAAGTTCAGGTATCGATGGAGAGAAAGTTCCTCCTGGTGTAATGTCTGATCCTTCGATAAAAGCTTGGATTACTGATTGAGCTGCAGGAATAAATCCAGGATCTAATGGTAAAAACCCTTCAAAATCAGTAATACAAACAGTCTCTTCGGTGTCTTCTCCTGCATTAGGGTCCTCTTCTACTCTTACCGCAAGGTCAACAGAGTCTGTACATCCATTATCAAAAGTTACAGTATATGTAGTTGCGTAAGTATCAACTTTAGTTCCGTCAGTATAATCGGCAACTATCTGTGCCAGACTATCATCAGAAAAAGTTCCATTAGTTGGAACATCGTCACCAGTAATGAGGCTTAAGAAAAAGTCTCTTGCATTGGTTGTATTGTTTAACTCTGAATCTGCCTCAGAAACACAAAGTACATTATCTGTACTGTCAGGCCCTGCATCAGATTCCAGAATAGTTACAACAACTGCTGTTCTATTTTCGCTCTCACAAGGAGGTTCTGTAGAATCGGTTCTATTCACAATCTGACTAGCGAAATAAGTTTCCCCATCTATCAAAGGGGTGTTGTTGGAAAGCGGTGGTTGAGAAGTGCTTGTGCTATACCATCTAAAAGCCTGCGTATTTGCACTTGTAGCACTTGCAGTTAAATCTCCAACGGTTGGATTTTCGCTTTCACAGAATTCCTGAGAAGGATCTGCGTTAGGAGCAAATGCTTCTACCGGGCTATATTCTACAGCAATTCTACTAGAAAATCTACAGTCGGGATCATCTGGATCATCCTGACCTATAAAGTAATTTTCTCCATCTTCCAGAGGCGTGCTGTCAGCAAGCTCATCATCAGCATCTCCAAATTCATTTGCATATACATTGATGTCAAAGTCTGGCTCTGATGTTGTTATTAAATCTTTTAAATCACCAACGGTGGTGAAATCATCTCCTGAGTAAATACACGGTTCGTAAAAGTTTCCGAAGTCTGAAACAGGAGCGCCAAGATCAGAAACTGTTACGTTTATGGCTGGCCTTGAATCACATGAGCCATCCTCGTTACCGGCGAAGTATGTACCGTTTTCAAGAATTTCATTACTTGGTATAGGGTTTGTAGAAGTTGCAGTTCTATAAAACCTCAGGGTTTTTCCTGGAGCAGCAGTTGCTTCCAGGTCTTCGACTCTGTCTAAATAGCAAAACTCCTGGTCAGGGTCGCTAACTGTGGGGCATTGTCCATAAGAGGACGAGCTTCCGACAAATAAAATAAAGGCGAAAAGAAACCAGTTAAGGCCTTTCCTCCCAAAAGTAAAATTTTGCATAGGCTAGGTGTTAAATTCAAAAAATTGGTAATCGGTTAAAACTCATTTAAGTTGCGCAAATATTAAAATAATTTCTAAAATTTCGAATTATTTTGTGAAACATCTTAACATTAATTCCTGAGTTGTTTTAAGTTTGCTGAAATACAACTCATTGGGCGCACTAAATGTATAAAAATTTTACATATGTTAATAAAAATTAAGCATATCATCGGTATTTTTTGCCTTTTTTCTAGTGGATTAATAGCACAGGACAATATAAGTACTGCTGAAAAATTACTCAACAATGGGGAAATTGAAAAAGCAAGGGAGGTTTTTCTACAATTCGATGAAGTTCCAGTAGCTATTGAATATTTAGGAGATATTGCTAGTTTTAATAAAAACTGGGATGCAGCTATAGAATACTATGAAACCTTAGTAGATCTTGATTCTGAAAATGCCATGTATAATTTTAAGCTAGGTGGGGCTATGGGGATGAAAGCTTATTATGGTTCTAAATTTCAGGCAGCGTTGTTATTAGGCGACATTAAAGAATATTTGAAAAAGGCGGCTGAACTCGATCCAAAGCATAAAGAAACACGTAGGGCTTTAGTAGAATTGTATATGCAAATTCCCAGCATTGTTGGAGGGAGTAAGACTATCGCCGAAAGCTATGCTTCAGATTTAGATAGAATAAATAAAGTGGATGCGTTATTGGCTGACGCTTACATCTACAAAACTCAGGAGTATCGAGATCTGGCCAAAAATAAATATAATGAAGCTATCCGGACCGCTGTAAATAAACCAGAACTGCTGTCAAGAAATTATTTGAACTATGAATTAGGAGAGGCGGCGGCGCTATATGAAATTCAACTGGAAGAAGGGAAAAAATTGTTGAATGAATATATTAAACATTATGGTTATAAAGACTTGAAATCACCTGCCTGGGCTTATCTTCGACTTGCCCAAATAGAGAGGATACAAAATAACCAACAGGCTGCGCTTACCCACATTAAAAAGTCCTTGGAAATAGATCCCGATTTCGATAAGGCACTCATCGAAAAGCAAAAAATTCAAAGACTTTAATACGCCTATAACCTTATTCAAACTCTTATATTTGCCTAAAATCATGCTATGAGAATTCATTTTATTGCTATTGGAGGAAGTGCCATGCACAGTCTGGCTATTGCACTAAAGCAAAAATCTTACAAAATTTCTGGAAGCGACGACGCTATTTTTGAACCTTCCAAATCCAGATTAATGGAGCATGGTTTGTACCCTGAAAATTTAGGCTGGTCTGAAGATCATATTTCTGAAGATATGGATGCTGTTATTTTGGGAATGCATGCCAAGGAAGATAATCCCGAATTGGTAAAAGCTCGAAAACTGGGATTAAAAATATATTCTTATCCTGAATTTTTGTTTGAGCAATCAAAGCATAAAACGAGGGTGGTTATTGGGGGCTCCCATGGGAAAACCAGTATTACCTCTATGGTTCTTCATGTGATGAATTACCATGAGAAAGAGGTAGATTACATGGTTGGTGCAGCGCTGGAGGGACTGGGAAACCCAGTACACATAACTGAGGAGAATGATTTTATAGTGATTGAAGGTGATGAATATTTATCTTCAGCACTGGATAGAAGGCCAAAATTTCACCTATATCAACCAAATATTGCATTACTCAGTGGTATCGCCTGGGATCACATCAATGTTTTTCCTACTTACGAAAATTATGTAGAGCAGTTCAAAATTTTTATTGAATCTATAGTGAATGGCGGTATTTTGGTTTATAATGAGGAAGATGCTGAAGTAAAAAACCTGGCAGAAGAAACTGAAAACCCTATAAGAAAACATCCTTACCATACCCCGGAATACCATACTGAAGGTAATTCAACTATTTTGGATGTACCAGAAGGAGAATTACCATTAGGAATATTTGGTAAACATAATCTAAATAATCTGGCCGGTGCAAAATGGATTTGTCAGCATATGGGAGTTGATGAGGATGATTTTTATGAGGCTATCGCCACATTTAATGGAGCTTCTAAACGTCTTGAGAAGCTTGCAGAATCAGATTCTTCAGTAATTTTTAAAGATTTTGCACATAGTCCTTCAAAGGTTGCAGCGACCACGGCTGCGGTTAAAGAACAATTCTCAGATAAGAAATTAATAGCCTGCCTGGAGCTGCATACTTACAGTAGTTTAAATGCGGAATTTTTGAAAGAATATAAAGACAGTCTGAAAGAAGCAGATGAAGCACTTGTTTTTTATTCTCCAGATGCAGTTGCGATCAAGAAGCTTGAAGCAGTTTCCGAAGACCAGATAATTGAGGCTTTTCAGAAGGAAAATCTTAAAGTTTTTACTACTGCTGAAAATTTTCAAGCCGAATTAAAACAAACCGAATTAAATAATTCAGTTTTATTGATGATGAGTAGTGGGAATTATGGTGGTTTGG
>CAXGBX010000267.1:0-3745 GCA_964008195.1 uncultured Flavobacteriaceae bacterium | reverse complement strand
TCTTGAACTTGAAATAAAGGAAGTACCTGTTTTAAATCAGGTGAAATTCAGCGGGATCAAGAAAAAAAGCGAACGGGATGATCTAATAGACGAAAATAATCTGAAACCCGGGGTTAAAGTAACCGAAAACCTTATCACCAATACCCAGAATTTTATTCAGAATAAATATCAGAAAGAAGGATACTTTAACACAGAGGTGGATATTAGAACTTCAGAAGTTGTGGATACCACCAACTCGAATAGAGTAAATATGGTCGTGGATATAGACCAGGGAGACCGTGTAAAGATCGCAGATATCGATTTTATTGGGAATGAAAAACTTTCTGATGCCAAGCTAAAACGCAACATGAAGAACACCAAACAAAAGAATTTCCTGAGATTCTGGAAGCGTTCTAAATTTGTGAGGGATGAATATAGAGAAGATAAAGTTGCATTAATCGATAAATACAAAGAAGAAGGATATAGAGATGCCAGAATAATTTCTGATACGCTTATAACTCTGGATGAAAAAAATATCGCATTAAAATTAAATCTGGAAGAAGGAAACCAATACTATATTGGAGATGTCAACTTTTTAGGAAATTCTGCCTATACAGACGAACAGCTAAACCGGGTTTTTGGATTGGAAAAAGGCGATGTTTATAATGGCGTTCTTATAGAAGAAAGAATTCAGGGAAGAGAGCCTAACAAAACCTCTGTGGCTAATTTATACCAGAATAGCGGTTATCTATTTTCTAATGTAGATCTTGTTGAAACGAATGTTTATAACGATACCATAGATTTTGAAATTAGGATCAACGAAGGAAAGGAAGCTTACTTTGACGAAATAAGGGTTACCGGAAATGATAAAACGAAAGATCACGTAATCTATCGTGAGATGCGAACTAAACCCGGGCAGAAATACAATCAGGAAGCGGTAGTCGCTACTGTACGTGAATTAGGTGCCCTTGGATTTTTTGATGCAGAGCAACTTAATCCTGAATTTGTAGATCCAGATCCTAGAGAGGGAACGTTAAGCCTGGAATACCAGGTTGTTGAAGCTGGAGCCAGCCAGATAGAGCTTCAAGGAGGTTATGGCGGTGGTGGATTTATTGGTACCCTGGGATTGTCTTTCAACAATTTCTCTATACAGGGTCTTTTTGACAAAGATGCTTACAAACCTATCCCAATGGGAGATGGACAGTCGTTATCTTTGAGAGCACAAGCGAGTACCTTTTACCAAACTTACAGTCTCTCCTTTAGAGAACCCTGGTTAGGTGGTAAAAGACCAGTTAGTCTTTCTACATCTTTTAGTTATACACGACAGTTTTTATTTGATTATATAGAAAGGGAAGCTGATAGGACCAGAAGTTTTGATATTCTTGGGGTGAGTATAGGTTTAGCAAAACGTCTAAAAGAACCAGATCAATTTGCAACGATATCTAATGTAGTTGGATTCCAGAGATATGACCTCAACAACTATAATACAGGATTGTTTACTTTTGGAGATGGACATTCTAACAATTTGTATTACCAATTGGGAATTACCCGGGACAATACAGGAGTGAACCCGATCTTCCCTACAGTAGGATCAAAATTTGCGTTCACTGCTAAGTTGACGCCTCCTTATTCCCTGTGGAATGGTGTAGACTACGGAAACCTGGAGGATCTGGATGAATATCAGTTAAGGGATAATGATGGAAATCTTGTAAATGAAATTGGAGAGAGGGTAACTCGTGAAAATTCTGTAGCAGATCAGGAGAAAGTAGATCAAAAGAAATATAACTGGCTCGAATTTTATAAGATTAAATTAATCGGGGACTGGTATGAAACGCTTGCGAATTTTGGACCAAGCAGTAATTTAGTGCTTAGAACACACGCAGAGTTTGGTTTCCTTGGAGCTTATAACAATGAAAGAGGTGTACCACCTTTTGAACGTTTTTACCTTGGAGGAGATGGTTTGGGTGCATTTAGTCTGGACGGAAGGGAAACCATTCAATTGCGAGGTTATCCTAACCAATCTGTAGTACCAATAGACAGGCCGGTAGATCAAAGAGACGATGGTGCTGTGATTTACAACAAATATTCTCTTGAATTGCGTTTTCCTATTACCCTGAAACCTACTGCTTCCATATATGCTCTTTCATTTTTAGAGGCGGGAGCTACTTATGACAATTTTAGGGACTATAACCCGTTTCAATTAAATAGATCTGCCGGGGTTGGTCTTAGGATTTTCATGCCAACATTTGGATTACTTGGTATTGACTTTGGATATGGATTTGACGAAATCGTTGGTCAGCCAGGCCCTAACGGATGGGAAACACACTTTATCATAGGACAACAATTTTAATTTGGCACGATATTTTCTATATTCGATTTAAATGAAAAAAAGATTATTCTCCATAGCAGCAATAGCGCTTCTTAGCCTTTCAGCAGTGACGGCTCAAAAGAGCATCAGGCTTGGCTATATAGATATGGAGTATATTCTTGAAAACGTTCCGGAATATCAGGAAGCGAGTCGCCAATTAGATAGCCGGGTTCAGGAATGGAAAGTTGAAGCCGAAGCAAAGATGCAACAGGTAGAAGACATGAAGGCGAGGCTGGATAATGAAAGGGCTTTGCTTACCAAAGAGCTTATTGAAGATCGTGAAGAAGAGATTGCTTTTGTAAAGCAGCAAGCCTTGGAGTACCAGCAAAATAGATTTGGCCCCAACGGAGATTATATGATCCAGAAAAAACAATTAGTTAGACCAATTCAGGATCAGGTTTTCACCGCAGTTCAGCAAATAGCCGAAAACAGAAATCTGGATTTTGTTTTTGACCGTACTGCAGATATTGGAATGATCTATGCAGATCAACAATACGATGTTAGCGAGACGGTATTGAGAACAATTAAGAGAACTGCCAATCGTGAACAACTGGAAAACCGGGATGAGATCAAGGAGTTTGAACGGGCTGAGAACAGAACCGTTGAACAGGATCAAGAGATCACCGAACGTGAAGAATTGGTGGAGCAGCGCAAATCTGAAAGAGAAACCTTGTTAGAAGAAAAAAAGAAAGAAAGGGACTCCCTGAAAGCGGCAAGACAGAAAGAATTTGAAGAAAGACGAGCAAAAATTCTTCAAGAAAGAGAAAGAAAAAGAGATTCGATTTTAAAATCAAGAGAAAAAAAGAACGACACGATAAATTAAATTTTTTAAACCTTAATTAAACAAAGAAGATTACAATGAAACAATTCAGAACACTTTTTATAGCATTCGCTTTAATGATTGGCGCCACTGCTTTTACAAATGCACAGTCTAAAGTTGCACATATCGCTACCCAGGAATTAGTTCAAACTTTACCTGAATATAAAGGAGCGATGGATCAGCTTCAAAAACTGGAAAAGACATATGATGCTGAGATAAAAGATATGTTATCTGAAGCTCAAAGCACTATGCAGCGTTACGAAGCTGAAGCCAATACTAAATCTGAAGAAGAGAACCAAAAAAGAGCTACCGAACTTCAGGCAGCACAAAGAAGAATTCAAGAACACAGTTCTAAAGCAAGACAGGATCTTCAGAAAAAAGAAACTGATCTACTTAGACCAATTCTTGAAAAAGTACGTACAGCTATTCAGAAGGTAGCAAGAGCAAAAGGATACGATTACGTACTAGATTCTACTACTGGAACTGGTGTACTTCTTGCTGACGGTTACGATCTTATGCCTGATGTAAAAAAGGAATTAGGAATGCAATTTCCCACGATTTATAATAAAATTGTAAAA
>CAXGBX010000266.1:0-3772 GCA_964008195.1 uncultured Flavobacteriaceae bacterium | reverse complement strand
AGCAGGGAAAAATTTTTGACATGGTCTATGCAACACATCCGTTTGATGTAGTTGAGTATGACGGGTATAATTACCCATATGCATTTTCCATTCATGACTTCGAACCTATTACAGGTAGAATTCACCAACCGCCACCGGTACATCAGACTTTTGAAACCGATGCATTTGTAGTTTGTAGTTTTTGCCCTAGAAAATATGATTATCATCCTGAAAGTATTCCTGCGCCTTACAGTCATAGCAATATAGACAGTGATGAGGTATTGTATTATGTAGATGGTGATTTTATGAGTAGAAACGATATTGAGGCAGGGCATATTTCGCTGCATCCTGCCGGTATTCCTCATGGTCCGCATCCCGGAGCAGTAGAGCGAAGCATTGGTCAGGTAGAAACCGAAGAGTTGGCGGTAATGGTAGATACCTTTAAGCCATTGAAGCTTACAGAAGATGCAATGGAAATTGCCGATGAAACCTACCATAAATCATGGTTGGAAGATGGTCATGATCATTAATATGAAAGAAGATTTATCAGCACAGGATAGAGCGATATGGTAAAATTTTGAAAATTAATATTCATTTAATGTTTATCTGGTTGATGTAATATGCAGGTTTTGTCAGCCTGAGCTCAGTCGAAGGCTAAGACAAAAAAGTTAAGACTTCGCTCAACGAGACACTCAAACTCTTATTCGAACTTGCTGACATTAAGCGGACATAAAATTCAAATTTTTAAAATATTAGAAATCCAAAAAATAAAACAAAATGTCAAAAGATAGTACATCATTAAATTTAGAAAAAGTAGTACCGGAGGCGGAAGATTTTCTTCCTATTCTCGGGACAGACTTTGTGGAACTTTATGTAGGTAACGCAAAACAGGCTGCATATTATTATCAGCATGCCTGGGGTTTTCAACCAGTAGCCTATGCAGGATTGGAAACTGGAAAGAAAGACAGCGTTTCTTATGTTATGCAACAGGGGAAAATAAGGATTGTTCTAACTTCTCCATTGCAGCCAGACGGTAGTATCAATGATCATGTAAACAAGCATGGTGACGGAGTAAAATATGTAGCACTTTGGGTAGATGATGCCAGAAAGAGTTATGAAGAAACTACCAAAAGAGGCGCTAAATCTTATGTAGAGCCTTACGAGCTGGAAGACGAAAACGGAAAAGCGGTGATCTCCGGAATACATACTTATGGTGAGACCATCCATTTATTTGTGGAAAGAGGCGAATATGAGGGACCGTTTTTACCAGGGTATCGCGTTTATGATACTAAAGCTAAATCACCGGACACAGGACTTAAGTTTATAGACCATATGGTTGGTAACGTAGGTTGGAATGAAATGAACAAATGGGTTGAATTCTACGGAAAAGTAATGGGATTTGCACAATTGGTTTCATTTGACGATAAAGATATCTCTACAGATTATACTGCTCTAATGAGTAAAGTAATGAGTAATGGAAATGGACGTATTAAATTTCCAATTAATGAACCTGCGGAAGGAAAGAAAAAATCCCAGATTGAAGAATATATAGATTTCTATAATGGAGCTGGTGTTCAGCATATAGCCTTAGCAACAGATAATATTATTGAAACCGTCACTCAGTTGAGAGATAGAGGCGTGGAGTTTCTATACGTTCCCGAAACATATTACGACGATCTTTTGGATAGAGTAGGTGAAATAGATGAAGATCTTGAACCATTAAAAGAACTTGGTGTACTTGTAGATAGAGACGATGAAGGTTATCTTCTTCAAATTTTTACGAAACCGGTTCTGGACAGGCCAACAATGTTCTTTGAAATTATTCAGAGAAAAGGTGCTCAATCTTTCGGAAAAGGGAACTTTAAGGCTCTGTTTGAGGCAATTGAGAGAGAGCAGGATTTGAGAGGTACATTAAATTAAGATTAAAAAACTGCTAAAAATTGAGCAGTAAAAACGAATTTCTAACAATTACATAAATTATTAGTTAAAGTTTATTTAAGTATTGCGGGTGAGGTAGAAATACAAGACTTTTGCACCGCATTTCTGGAGTGGTTACCAGAAATTATTTAAATTTTTTTCATAATTTAAGTTTTAGTTGGTTAATAAGATAAAATTCCCTGTCATTAATTTGATGGGGTTTTTTGTTTTAATACTTTTGGAATAGTAATTGTAATTAGCGTATTAAGCCTATATACTGAACCTAAGGAAACTTATTATGATCAATAGACTTTTTGCAATTACCTTCATTTTTTGTCTCTTTAATACTTTTTCACTTTTTTCTCAAGAAGCTTTTGAAGAGGGAGAATGGTTTAAATTCCGCATACATTATGGCCTTATTACTGCTGGATATGCAACAATGGAGGTTGAAAATTCAGTTTTAAATAACAAACCGGTCTATCACGTTGTTGGATTTGGCGAAACAACCGGACCTATAGGTTGGGTTTTTAAAGTAAAAGATGATTATCAAACCTTTGTAGATAAAAAGACAGGAAAACCTTACAGATTTATTAGAAAAATAAATGAGGGTGGATACACCAAAGACCTTGAAATTGACTTCGATCAGCAGGCTAATAAAGCTCATGTCTATAATAAAGAAACCAGCGATAAAAAAACATTTTCGGTACCCAATAATGTGCATGACATGTTATCTTCATTTTATTATATTCGCAACCAAATTGACCGGAAAAAGCTAAAGACTGGCGATGAGATGAGGGTGAATATGTTCATCGATGATGAAAACCTAGACTTTAAACTGGTTTTTCTTGGAAGGGAAGTAATTAAAACCAAATTCGGAAAAGTTCCTACCTTAAAGTTCAGGCCCTATGTACTGGCCGGACGTGTTTTTAAGGAAAAAGAGAGCCTTACCTTCTGGGTAAGCGATGATGATAATAAAATTCCTGTTAAAATAGAAGCAGATCTCGCTGTTGGCTCTTTAGATGCAGACCTTGAGGCATATAAGGGTTTAAAGCATCAATTTAGCATTATAATGAATTAAATATGGAGATAAAACCCGAAATCGCAGAACGAATTATAAAACTTGAAGAAAAGTTTAAGAATTCGGGACAGGATATGGGTTCCTACTTAGACGGTCTTTTGTACGACCGTTATCTTTCTTACTGGGATTATATAGAGGTAGACACTTTATTAAGTCTGCAAAAGACAAATACACATTTTCCCGATGAAACGATCTTTATAACCTATCATCAAATTACAGAACTGTACTTTAAGCTTATTATTCATGAGCAAAAGCAAATAATAGAAAGCACAACACTAACCGCATCTTTTTTTATTGAAAAACTGAATAGGATCAATCGCTATTTCCGGATACTCATAGATTCTTTTGATGTAATGATTAAAGGAATGGAACGAGAGCAATTCCTTAAATTCCGGATGGCTTTATTACCGGCAAGTGGCTTTCAGTCAGCTCAATTTAGAATGATTGAGTTATATTCAACACCTCTTGAACATTTGGTTTCTTCTGAAATGCGAAAAAACTTTTCCGCAGCCAATAGTCCCGAGAAATTATATGAGAATATTTACTGGAAAAAAGGCGGTATAGATATGGAAACTGGTGAAAAAACGTTGACGTTAAGACAGTTCGAAAAAAGATATACTCCCCGGTTTTTACGTATTGCAAATGCTGTATATGAAAAAACCTTATATCACCGTTATCAGCAGATGCATGAAGACGACAGGAATAATGAAGATCTTATCCAGGCCATGAGAAATCTTGATATAAACGTAAACATCAACTGGTTATTGATGCATATGGGGGCTGCATATCGTTATTTAA
>CAXGBX010000265.1:0-3775 GCA_964008195.1 uncultured Flavobacteriaceae bacterium | reverse complement strand
AGATAGGTTATCCCACCATTCAAAACGTGGTTCTACATCCCAGTAAAAAGCCTGCATCATTACTCTGCTTCCATTGTCATACGCAGAAAGATCTATAGCTTCCGGCTCAGGCTCTGGAGTTGGCAATTCAGTTGCTCCATCGTCCGTAGGGTCAATTGGGTCGCTATTATCATCATCGCTAGAGCAGGAGCTAAAAACTAATGCTATGGCGAGAATGAATATGTTTAAATAATTTGTTTTTTTCATCGTAAAGATTTTAGATAAAAAAGGCTGTCTAAAAAGATGATTTTTCGTCAAACTGAATTCGTCTCAGCTTCTAATTTAAATTGATAATCAATTTTTTAAGATCCTGAAATAAATTCAAGATGACGATACTTTCACTTTTTTGACAGCCTCTTTAAAAATTAAGTTTATTACTGTTCTAATGGAATGAAAATATACCTCCCTGTAAGATCATTGAACCAAACTTCATAAGTTCCTGCTGAGGCCATGATATCATCGCCTGTAGCCTGACCGCTTGGGAAATTCTCTCCACCTCCCCAGTTGGTATCCCAGGCAAGGTTAGCTCTGAATTTAATTGGTCCATCAGTAAGAGTTACACTCTCTGCATACCAGATATGCGGATCAAAATTTAATTGTGTTAATTGAATATCTGGTGTAGGATTGTCATCATTTGGCCATCCTACTGAACTTCCTTCTCCTACAAGTCCTATCACATCGTAAGTATCAGCACCGCTTGCGTCTACCTCTTCAAAAGTATAAGTCATATCCTCAGTGTTTACTGAGAAATTGAAATAAGCATCTGAATCAACAGGAAAAGCACTAGGATCTCCACCTAGAATATCGCTGTTGGTAAAATTGCCTTCAGAAAGACCCCATTGTGGCTGCCATGCACCTCGCATACTCAACAATTTGAAACCTTCAACATCATCACCTCCGGCAAATCTTCCCTGGAAATAGAAAACGTTGTCGTTTTCAGAATCTCTAAATAGCGGAATGTTGTTATTGTTGTTATCCCAGCCTGGCGCCGTAGCATCTCCTACCAGGAACAGGTTCATTTTAGTTTCTTCACCTTCTTCAGAAGCTTCAGGCAATGTAACATTCAATGCTGCTGGTTCAGAAATTTCTTCTAAGGCATTTCCACCATCAGTTCCTGCATATGCACGAACTCTAAAATATACACTTCCAGTGTTTGGCATATCTTCTGTAGCCGGATCATTGTCCAGGCCTGCATCTGCTGCCAGGGACATCATTTGAGCAACAGTTACTCCAAGATTTGTTTCTGAAGTTGTTCCAATAACATCAAAACTTGAAAAATCCTGACTTGGTGAACCCTGAAGTTCATAAGTAACCGTAGTAGGAGCTCCAAAGTCTACCTCACTCCATACAAACCTTTCAGCTAAATTATTGGCTGCAGCTGAAGAAAGAGTATAGTTTCCAGCAAAAGAACTTGTAAATACCACACCTTCCGGATCTGGTTGCGCGGTAAATACCACATCGTCGTCATGTTCGCAGGATGAAAATCCTATTAAAGCGATCATTGTTAGTAAGAATATTGAAAATCTTTTCATTGTTATATTTTTAATATTAGTAACCTGGGTTTTGAGTTAAGTTTGTGTTTACTCCTAAATCTGATGCAGGAATTGGCATTAAGTTTCTAAAAGCCTGAGTAGTTGCTCCCTGTGGAACACCACCTTTGAATGGCCAGATGCCATTTTCAGAAAATTGATTGAAACGAATTAAATCTGTTCTACGGTGTGCTTCCCAATATAATTCCCTGGCTCTTTCTGAAAGGATAAATTCCAGGTTAAGGTCTGAGGCTGAAACAGTTTCAGCACCAGCACGCTCACGTAGATCATTAATATAACCAAGAGCCGTTCCCTGGCTTCCTCCACCACCTCTTAGAACTGCCTCAGCATACATCAAGTAAGCATCTCCAAGGCGGAACATTGGGAAATCTGTGTCTGGAAATTCTCCGGTAGCATCAGATCCCTGGTTTCCGTTTACATCAACATTTTTATATTTAGTAACGGCAAAACCATCTGTAAAGCTTGAAATATCATTGATCTCTTTGGATTGGCCTTCAGAAAAGAATAAGGCTCTTTGATCTTCAACTTCTTCAATAGGATTGTCATTATCATCCAGGAATTTGTTTACCAGGGCAGAAGTGGTCCTTAAACCGGCCCATCCACTGTTTACTCCAAAATTCTCCGGATCCATATCTCCACCAATAGATGCGTGGATGATAAATGTCATTCCCCCGTAAGACTGGGTTTTCTGACCGTCAAAAGCAACTGGGAAAATAATTTCATTTTGAGCCCCATTAGAATTGTTATCGGCAAGGAAAAGTTTTTGATAGTTATCTGTTAATTGATAACCTGAATTGATCACTTTCTCTGTGTAAGTAATTACGTCACTGCTGCGATCTTCACCAGTATATACTCTTGCATTCAAATATAATTTGGATAACAACATCCAGGCGGCACCTTGATCTGCTCTTGCATACTCATTCTGTCCCGCTGCGATAAGATCATCTTCAATATCTAATAATTCAGATTCTACATAATCAAATAAAGCTGAACGCTGAATTTGCTCAGGTAAAAAAGCTCCAATAGGATCTTCTTCCGTTACAAATGGTGGATTTCCGAAGAGATCTAATGAGTGATAGTAAGCTAAAGCTCTCAAGAAACGAGCTTCAGCACGATATGTCTCAATATTTGCTCTGGTTTCTCCGTCTACTCCTCGGGAATCAAGTAATGCAGGAGTTGTTTGTCTTAAGAATTCATTGGTTAATGCAACCTGATATAGCAATCTGGAGTACATCGTTCTAATAAATTCATTTCCTGAAGTCCAGTTTTGAGAATGTAGATCCTTGATAGTTCCATCATTCCAGCCAATCACGGCTTCATCTGTAGTTAATTCCTGCATCATGAAGTATAACCTCATGTATTGCGAAAATCCTTCGTCAAGTCCAGCAAGATCGGGATCTCCGGCAGGTCCTTCCTGTCCGCTAATTGCGAGTCCGGCATATAGCTTGGCCAAAAACTGCTTGTAAGACTCATCGTCTTGAAACACCGTCTCCGCAGACTGCCTGTTATCTTCAGGCTGCAATTCCAACTCACTTTCACAGGACCAAACCAGGACCGCTGCGAAGAGTGTTAGAAGAATTGATTTTAAATTGTGGTACATAGCTTATTTATTTTTTTATGTTACTTAAATTGAAAGTTTACTCCAAGAACAAAAGTTCTTGATCTTGGGTAGAAATTATTGTCTATTCCACTTGAAATTTCAGGATCAAGTCCTTCATAATCTGTAATCGTAAGAACATTAGATACAGTAAAAGAAGGTCTTATATCAATTTTATTTCCAGGTATAAAATATCCAATAGAAAGATTATCTAATTTAACGAAATCTGCACTCTGGACATAATAATCTGAGAAAAACTGATTATTTTGGAAATTGGTTTCAAGCACATTCGTATTCAGATTGGAGTAGTAATCCTGAGGAGTTACCGTTCCGGCAGTGATAAATCCGTTTCCAGACTGTGCATTGTTATACACATAGTTTCCAAAACTACCTCTAAAGGTAAAGCTTAGGTCAAAATTCTTATAATTCAGCGTATTGGTTAGACCCATAAAATAATCTGGTGTCGCTTTTTTATAAGGCTGCTTATCTGCTTCGGTAATCTGGTTATCACCATTTACATCAACATATGCTCCCTCAATTGGTTGTCCCTGATCGTTATACACCTGTCTAAAAACAAAGAATGTGGAAG
>CAXGBX010000264.1:0-3812 GCA_964008195.1 uncultured Flavobacteriaceae bacterium | reverse complement strand
GATATCTTGTCGTAGCCTATAAACGTTGGAGCATACCAATTTCAGCATTTATTTTAACTATTATCGCAGTTGCCGTTGCCTCTTTTAAAAGAAGAGGTGGGATGGGAGTAAACCTTGCTGTAGGAATAACCCTTGCATTCATATTCATTTTTTTCGATAAGGTTTTTGGTACTATGGCAGAGCAATCTACGTTTTCGCCTTTAATCGCCGTATGGTTTCCGAATATCGTGTTTGGAGTATTGGCAGTGGTGCTTTTATTCCGCGCTAAGCGCTAACTTCAAAATTCGTTAAAAATTTAAACTTGCTCGGGGAATTCTATCCTTTCAAAGTTGTTATATTTGTAAGCTATAAAAAAATAATAACCATAATAAATATGGAATATTTAGATTTTGAACTACCTATCAAAGAACTTGAAGAACAATATTCGAAGGCATGTAATATTGGAGAAGAAAGTGATGTTGATGTTACCGCTACCTGCAAACAGATCGAGAAGAAATTGAAGGAGAAGAAGAAAGAGATCTATAAAAACTTAACTCCGTGGCAACGCGTTCAACTTTCCAGGCATCCCAACAGGCCTTATACTTTAGATTATATCAATGCTATTTGTGGGGATACTTTTCTGGAACTTCATGGAGACAGGAATGTAAAAGATGATAAAGCAATGATTGGAGGTCTTGGAAAGATAGACGATCAAAGTTTTATGTTCGTTGGGCAGCAAAAAGGTTATAACACTAAAACCAGGCAATATAGAAACTTCGGGATGGCAAATCCTGAAGGATATAGAAAAGCACTCAGATTGATGAAATCTGCTGAGAAATTTGGCGTCCCAGTAGTATGTTTTGTAGATACTCCCGGGGCTTATCCGGGTCTGGAAGCAGAAGAACGTGGTCAGGGTGAGGCAATCGCGCGGAATATTCTGGAAATGACAAGATTAAAAGTGCCAATTTTTGTCGTGATTATAGGAGAAGGTGCCAGTGGTGGAGCCTTAGGTATTGGTGTGGGTGATAAGGTGATGATGCTGGAAAATACATGGTACTCTGTTATTTCTCCTGAATCTTGTTCTTCAATTCTATGGAGAAGTTGGGAATACAAGGAAATTGCGGCAGAGGCATTGAAACTGACTGCGACAGATATGAAGAAGCAGAAGTTAATAGATGAAATTGTAAAGGAGCCTCTTGGAGGAGCACATGCTAATAGAGAAGAGATTTTCAATACGGTAAAATCTTCGATTTCCAAAGCATTTTCTGAGTTCAAAAACTTATCACCAGAAGACCTGGTGGAAAAAAGAATGGATAAGTATTTAGACATGGGAGTTTTCAAAGCTTAAGTTCTTTATACATACTATATCAATGAGAATCCGGAGATTTATTTCCGGATTTTTTTGGCTTATTAACAGAAAAAGATACTTATTAACAGGCAAATTGTTCATTACCTGTTAAGTAAGAAAAACCAATAGCGTCAAGCTGGTCTTAACAATTTTTTTACTTTAGAGACATGGAAAAAATGACCTCTCCCCAAAATATATCTTACAAAAAATCGAACGTCGTAAGTCTTGAAAAAGGAAAAGTTCCGCCTCAAGCAGTTGATTTAGAGGAGGTTGTGCTTGGAGCGATGATGATCGATAAAAAAGGGGTAGATGAAATCATCGATATTTTAATTCCGGAAGCATTTTACAAAAACAGTCATAAGCTTATTTATGACGCGATTAAGAAATTATTCGATGCATCTGAGGCAATTGACTTATTAACCGTTTCCAACCAACTTAAGAAAGAAAAGGTTTTTGATAAAGTAGGTGGGGATTATTACCTCATTCAGCTTACTCAAAAGGTCTCAAGTTCAGCGCATATTGAGTTCCATGCACGTATTATTCTTCAAAAATACATTCAGAGAAGTCTTATAAAAATTTCCAACGAAATCATTGAAGAAGCTTTTGATGAAGGAACCGATGTTTTTGATTTGCTGGATTCCGCGGAAACTAAACTTTACGAAGTAACTCAGGGAAACATAAAACGATCTACTGAAACTGCTCAAAGTCTGGTAATTCAGGCTAAAAAGAAGATTCAGGAAATTTCCAATAAAGAAGGACTTAGTGGAGTGCCGTCCGGTTTTGATAAACTTGATGAGCTTACCTCAGGCTGGCAGCCTTCAGATTTAATTATTGTAGCGGCTCGTCCGGGTATGGGTAAAACAGCGCTAACGCTATCCATGGCTCGTAATATTGCCGTAGATCAGGGAATTCCCGTTGCTTTCTTCTCACTAGAGATGTCATCAGTACAGTTGATCACGCGATTAATTTCTTCTGAAACCGGCCTTTCTTCAGAAAAACTTAGAACAGGTAAACTGGAGCAGCATGAGTGGGAGCAGTTGAACGTGAAAGTAAAAGATCTTGAAAAAGCACCATTGTTTATTGATGATACTCCGTCACTTTCCATTTTTGATCTACGTGCAAAAGCTCGTCGACTTGCTTCCCAGCATGGTATTAAAATGATTGTTGTTGATTATTTGCAGTTGATGACGGCGGGTGGAAGTCAAAAAGGTGGAGGAAACCGGGAACAGGAAATTTCAACAATTTCGAGAAATCTGAAAGCTTTGGCAAAGGAACTTGGAATTCCGGTAATTGCTCTTTCCCAGCTTTCGCGTGCAGTAGAAACTCGCGGGGGTAGTAAAAGGCCTTTACTTTCTGACCTAAGGGAATCTGGAGCGATTGAGCAGGATGCAGATATTGTATCTTTTATTTACCGTCCTGAATATTATAAAATCGAAGAGTGGGATGATGAAGAAAGAACTCCAACTCAGGGACAGGGTGAATTTATTGTAGCGAAACATCGTAATGGTGGATTGGAAAATATCAGGCTTAAATTTATTGGAGAACTCGGTAAATTTGATAATTTAGAAGACTTCAATTTCCCATCAGAAATTCCGTCTAGTATGAATAGTGGTGACGGAGATAATGATTTTGGAAATTTTAATCTGCCAAACCCAAGTGCCGATGAGGCTTTTGGAAGCTCAATGAATAGTGATGATGATAACGATGTTCCGTTCTAAACTTATGATGCTAATTTCAGCAAAAGAAAATATCATATCTAAAGATTTTAAAAGCAGCAAAGTGTATAAAATTACTTTGCTGCTTTCTTTTTTGATGCTGATTAGTTCTCAGCTTTTTGCATCAAAGATTTTGATCCCTATGGATGAGGATACTCAGGGTAATCATTTAAAAGCTTACGGAATTATTTATTATTCCCTAGAAAATCAATTATCGGTGAACTGGTTACTCAATTATCGGGGTGGCTCCTTCCTGATTTCAGATACAGATCAACTAAGAAGAGAATGCCAGATACGTGGAGTGGACTTTGAAGTTATAAGTGATAATTTAGCTACTTCAATTTTGGAAGAAATTGGCAGTCCTTCTAAAAATATGGAATCTGTGGTTTTGGAAAAAGCCCCAAAAATTGCAGTTTATAGTCCTACAGGTAACAAACCCTGGGACGATGCAGTAACCATGGCACTCACTTATGCGGAAATTCCATATCAAACTATTTATGATACAGAAGTTTTGAATGATGCGTTAGTACTTTATGACTGGTTACATTTGCATCATGAAGATTTTACCGGTCAATTTGGTAAATTTTACAGAACCTTTAGGACCACTCCATGGTATATCCAGGAAAAACAGGATGCTGAAGATTTGGCAAAAGAACTGGGGTACTCCAAAGTTTCTGAGGAAAAGCTGGCCGTCGCTGTAAAAATTAAAAACTATGTAATTGGTGGTGGATTTATGTTTGCCATGTGTAGCGCAACCGATAGCTTTGACA
>CAXGBX010000263.1:0-3853 GCA_964008195.1 uncultured Flavobacteriaceae bacterium | reverse complement strand
AACTGATAACTGATAACTGATAACTGATAACTGATAACTGATAACTGATAACTGAGTATTGGTCAATGTAGAGAATAGTTGTACTTTTACGATCAATTTTTGAAAACAGAAAAAACACGAAATTATGAGTACATATGATGTTGCAGTAATAGGATCTGGACCCGGTGGATATGTAGCCGCTATCCGCTGCGCCCAACTGGGTATGAAAACTGCAATCATAGAGAAATATTCCACTCTGGGTGGAACATGCCTTAACGTGGGATGTATCCCAAGTAAGGCACTTTTAGACTCTTCTCATCATTATGATGATGCTCTTAAACATTTTGAAGAGCACGGAATTGAAATTCCCGGGGAAGTAAAGCTGAACCTTGAAAAAATGATGAAACGCAAATCTTCAGTGGTAAGTCAAACTTGCGACGGAGTGAAGTTCCTGATGGATAAAAATAAGATCGATGTACTGGAAGGTGTGGGATCTTTTAAAGATAAAACCCATATCAATATCGAGAAAGATGGGGGAACTCAAACTATCGAAGCGAAAAAGATCATTATCGCTACGGGATCTAAACCTGCAAACCTTCCTTTTATTGAATTGGATAAAGAAAGGGTAATCACTTCTACGGAAGCTTTAAAGCTAAAAGAAGTTCCAAAACACATGATCGTAATTGGCGGTGGTGTTATTGGTTTAGAGCTTGGCCAGGTGTACCGTCGTTTGGGTGCTGAAGTAACTGTGGTAGAGTTTATGGACAGAATTATTCCAACAATGGATTCTGCGCTTTCAAAAGAACTTCAGAAAGTATTAAAAAAGCAGGGAGTAAAATTCCATACCAGTACAAAAGTGAAGTCGGTAGAAAGAAATGGTGATGAGATTATCATTAAAGCCGATGATAAAAAAGACAAAGAAATTGAGTTAAAAGGAGATTACTGCCTTGTTTCGGTAGGACGTCGTCCTTTTACTGATGGATTGAATGCTGAAGCTGCAGGAGTAGAGCTGGATGATAAGGGAAGAGTTAAAGTGAATGAGCATCTTCAAACGAATGTAGATAATATCTATGCGATTGGTGACGTGGTTCGTGGAGCCATGCTAGCCCATAAAGCTGAAGAAGAAGGCTCTATGGTTGCTGAATTAATGGCCGGACAAAAACCGCATATCGATTATAACCTTATTCCTGGAGTAGTTTATACCTGGCCCGAAGTTGCCTCTGTTGGAAAAACTGAAGAGCAATTAAAAGAAGCAGGTGTAAAATATAAGGAAGGGAAGTTCCCGATGCGTGCACTTGGACGTTCCAGAGCTAGTGGAGATATTGACGGACTTGTAAAGATCCTTGCCGATGAAAAGACCGATGAGGTGCTTGGAGTACACATGATAGGGGCGAGAACTGCAGATCTAATTGCTGAAGCGGTTACCGCCATGGAATTCAGGGCATCTGCTGAAGATATCGCCAGGATGAGTCATGCCCATCCAACTTATGCAGAGGCTGTAAAAGAAGCTGCTTTGGCGGCAACCGAGAATAGAGCCTTGCATATTTAATCAGAAAAACATACTATTTTTTATACCCGGACGTTATAATGTCCGGGTTTTTTATTTCCTGCATTCAATAACTTAAATTACAACTATGTTTTCCATGAAAAATTTTCTACTTTTTTTGCTGTTAATATCGGCTTCTGCACAGGAAACAAAATAGTAGGCTTAATTCAGATTTTTGATGCTTTTGAATCTCTGGGAGATGTCAATCCTGCATTATTTGCCGGAGGCTTAAAAGTAACATTGTTAGCCCCACTATTTGGAGGATTTGTTTTTCTTGTGGGAAGAATGGCCAGCTTTGTTCTTAATTGGATTAGAAACGAAGAACTGGATGCTATTGCAGCAACATAGGTTTTAAGGTTTCATCAATCTTTAATAAGGCTATTCAATTTAATACTCCGAATTGGGGTAGCCTTATTTTTACTCTATTGCTAGTACTATTAGTGAATTTCAGAAGCTTCAAAAATTTTGTTTTTGGTATAAGAACATTTACTACTTTTATTCAGTTAATTCTAAATATTAGAAATCATGGCAAAAGAAAAATCACCATCAAAAAATTCGGCTAAAAAAGAGCCGGTATTGAGTCTAAAAGAAAAGAGAGCAGCGAAAGCCGCAAAGAAAAAGAATAGAAGTTAAGAAAAGCGAAATCAATCTTTCTATTGTCATTTCGAAAAAGTGAAACGACTGAGAAACTTGAATTCTTTGAGATTTCTCCCTTCAATTTTAAGGACAAATATAAGTTAGAATTTGTTTCGGCTTAAATAGATCCTGAAACAAGTTCAGGATGACGTCATAACTTAAATTGATTTAATAAAAATCAAAAAGGAGCGCTAAAATGCTCCTTTTTTTATTTCTTTCTCCTCCGGTTGGCGTTCTTGTCGCCCCTGGTTTTCGGCTTTTTATACTTTTTTGCGATCTCCCTTCGATAAGAACCCCCAAGATTTACCTTTTTATTCTTTTCTTTTTTCTCATGAAAAGCTGGTCCCGCCTCGTTGGAGTCTGAATGCGGATTGTTGATCTCAATAGCTCTTGGTCTTTCTTCTTCAATCAACTCATTAGAGATCTCTACATTTTCTGGAAGCTCATGTTCAGGAATTTTCATATCCATCAAGGCTTCTATCTTATTGAAATTTTCTTCGTCTTTTTCGGTTTTAAAAATTATTGCGACCCCTTTTTTCTCAGCACGTCCTGTTCTACCAATTCGGTGCATATAATTTTCTGGATAATGCGGAGTGTCCAGATTGATCACATGAGAAACATTTTCAATATCAAGACCACGTGCCATCACATCTGTGGCTATCATAATACGGGTACGGCTTTCAGCAAACTCAGCAAGGCTGTTTAATCTGTAATTCTGACTTTTCCCGGTGTGAATAAGACTAATGTCCCTGGTAAAGACGTCATCCAGTATATCAAAAAGCTTATCGGCGAATCTTCTATCGCTGGTAAAAATAAGAACCTTGCGATACTTTTCTTCGTCCTGGAAAAGCTCCACCATTAAATTAGCCTTGGTATTGAAATTTGGAACTTTATAAGCTCTTTGCTCAATATTTTCCAGGGGAGTACCGCTTACGGCTACTGAAATTTTTTCCGGAGATTTAAAACTGGCATCGATCATAGCCTCTACGGTTTCAGTCATTGTAGCTGAAAACATAATATTCTGCCTGTTTTGCGGAAGCAGATCGATAATATTATTTACCTGAAATTTAAATCCAAGATCCAGCATCACATCCACTTCATCGATCACGAATTTCTGGATGGATTTTAACTGAATTGCTCTTCTTAACACAAGGTCATAGAGTCTCCTGGGAGTAGCCACCACAATATCCAGTCCCTGCATGAGATCCTGATGTTGTGTATTTATGTTCACACCGCCATATACTCCGGTAACTCGTACATTGATATATTTGGCCAGTTTTTCGATCTCTTCCACCACCTGGACCACTAGTTCCCTGGTAGGAACCATAATCAAAATACGCGGATTTTTCTGTTCAGAATATTTTAGCATCCTTAGTAATGGAAGCAGGTAAGCGAAAGTTTTTCCTGTACCCGTTTGTGCAATTCCCACAACATCCCTTCCAGACATAATTGACGAAAAAGCCTGTTCCTGTATAGGTGTAGGAGTCTGAAAATTCAGATCTTCCAGTGCGTTACGTAGCGGGGTATTTAAATTTAAATCCTGAAAACTCAAAACGTGAAGTTTAATTTTGGCAAAGGTACGGTATGAAAGTCAAAGTTTTACCTGTTTACTACAAGTAAAACTATCAAATGCTGATGGTGTATGCAGCATTAAATTCTTTGGAGGCTTGCAATTCAATAATTCCTTCTTTG
>CAXGBX010000262.1:0-3858 GCA_964008195.1 uncultured Flavobacteriaceae bacterium | reverse complement strand
CAGTACCCTATAAGAAGTTCGCGATACTTAATATTATTTGCAATATTTTTTATGCAATCTTCAGTACACTCTCATTTATCGCACTTATTCCTGTAATCCAGGTGCTGTTTGATAAGACTAAAAGAGTTACAAAAGAACCTGTTTGGGATGGGATTAGCGGAATAAAAGATTATGTGACAGATTACTTTAACTATGAAGTAACCCAGAAGGTAAATGAAGATGAAGTAGCCGCGCTGGTATTCATTTGTGGTATCGTGGTCATCTTATTCTTTCTGAAAAACCTTTTCGGGTATTTAAGTTCATTTTTCCTCACATTTCTAAGAAACGGTGTATTGAGAGATCTTCGGGATGCGATGTATAAAAAGATCCTCGCTTTGCCGGTGTCATTCTTTTCTGAAAAACGTAAAGGTGATACCATCTCAAGGATTACTGCTGATGTAAATGAAGTTCAGAATTCATTTTTATCCATACTTGAACTTCTGGTGAGGGAACCGCTCACGATTTTGTTCACTATCATTGCCATGCTGGTAATGAGTGCTGAACTGACCTTGTTTGTATTTATATTTCTGCCTATTTCCGGATTTATTATATCCTTAATAGGAAAACATTTAAAGAAACAATCAAATTTAGCACAGGAAGAAAACGGACATTTTCTAAGTATCGTTGAAGAAACGCTTTCCAGTCTCAAGATTGTAAAGGGTTTTAATGCTGAAAAGAGATTTTACAACCGCTTTCAGGAATCTACCAACCGGCTTAATAATATTCTGAATAAACTGGTCAACAGGCAGAATATGGCTTCCCCTACCAGTGAATTTCTAGGAATTTTCGTTATTGTGATCATTCTTTGGTTTGGTGGAAACATGGTTTTAGTGGAAGGTTCTTTAGATGCGGCCACTTTTATAGCTTTTCTTGGTCTTGCATATAATATTTTAACCCCCGCCAAACAAATTTCTAAAGCTTCATACAGCGTTAAAAAAGGAAATGCAGCCGCAGAGCGTATCCTTGCAATACTGGATACTCCATCAACTATTACCGATGCTCCTGATGCGCTGGACAAAATAGATTTCAATTCTGAAATTAATATCGAGAATATCAGTTTCAGTTATGAAGAAGAAAAAGTCTTGAAAAATTTCAGTATTAATGTTCCGAAGGGCGAAACGGTTGCACTTGTGGGTCAGTCCGGTTCTGGAAAATCCACTATCGCCAATCTAATCACCCGTTTTTACGATGTTAATGAAGGAAGTATAAAAGTTGATGGCATTGATATTCGAAAAATCAAGAAGACTTCACTAAGAGATCTAATGGGATTGGTAACCCAGGATTCTATATTGTTCAATGATTCCATTAGAAACAATATTCTTTTAGGAAAGGAAAATGCTACAGATGAAGAGATTATCGATGCACTAAAAATTGCCAATGCCTGGGAATTTGTAAAGGATTTGCCTCAGCAGCTTGACACCAATATTGGTGATAGCGGAAACAAATTGAGTGGTGGCCAGAAGCAACGTTTATCTATTGCCAGGGCAGTATTAAAGAATCCACCGGTAATGATTTTAGATGAAGCTACATCTGCCTTGGATACCGAGAGTGAAAAACTGGTACAGAAAGCTTTAGAGAATATGATGAAAAACAGAACTTCTGTAGTTATTGCTCACCGACTTTCAACCATTCAAAATGCAGATAAGATTGTGGTAATGCAAAGAGGTGAAATTGTAGAACAGGGAAGACATCAAGATCTTATGGCAGCCGATGGCACCTATAGAAAGCTTGTAGAAATGCAGTCTTTCGAATAAAATTTAATCATTGTTGACTGGCGAAAGATGAAAGACCGCTTCGCTGATAGATTTAAGATGTTAGACTTGATATTGACTAATTGTAAAGAATGTTGTGATTTGTATTATTTTTTCGGAAAGAAAAAACTTTACTAAACCCCAATAGCAAATCCCTGATTCGCAAAATCAGAATAATTTTTCATTCTTTCTGGTCTACGGACAATAATAAAGCTTGATAAAATTCAGGCTTTTCAGTTCTAAAGTGATAATTCGCCCGATGCAATTGCATTCTCGTAATTAGCTCTAATAGCGGAAAAGCTTCCAAAGAACTTTTTACCATCTTTTCTTTTTAAAATAACGACAGTCTGATCTTTGCTATTTTTCCGAATTTCAGAAACTTCTACCAGAGTCCCTTCTAGTTTTTTGTAATTAGCTATTCCTCCTTGCTTGATAATAAAATTAGGTTTTGGGAACTTTACATCAGAATAAAGATAATTATCTGAACTACCTATGCTAAGCGTCTCTCCCACTTTCACTTCCGGAGAATTCTGAGCGTTTATAGAATTTGAAAAAACAAAAAATATTAATAATGTAAGTGCGCTAATATATTTCATAGTATAGATTTTTTAGTTCTGTTTAGAAGATAAACAAAAATATATAACAAAAAAAATGGATGATCGCTAAATCATCCATTTTTATCAAATTATTCTCACTTTGGGGCAAATAAGAATAATGGGATCCAATTCAATTTTTAAGGGGCAAAAAAAGATTAAATCATTTTATTGCTGTAAATATATATCAAAGAATACTTCTGCACAAGAATTTAATGCTTTTAATCAAAAATTTTTACCTTTAATCGATACAGAAAGGGTTTTTTGTATCTGTTTTCCTACTTTTTAAGTCTGCTATTTTATTTTCTAAGCTCGATGCTTTCAATATCTTTACACTGCAGTAATTTTCCAGTTTTGCAAAATTCCGAAGATAAATTTGTCAGCCGCTTGCAGGATAGCTCCTCCTCCCAGGAAGCCTTTAGCGAACTTATATCTGAATATAAGGAAAGATTATACTGGCACATTAGAAATATTGTAAAAAGCCATGATGATACAGATGACGTGCTACAAAACACATTTCTTAAGGTATATAAAAATATTGGCCAGTTTAAAGGCGATAGTAAGTTATATAGCTGGATGTATCGCATTGCCACAAACGAATCTATCACCTTTTTGAATAAAAGGTCTCGCAGATTGCAAATTACCTCAGAAGAATTACAAAATCAGATCATTGATAATCTGGAAAGCGATGTCTATTTTGAAGGTGATGAAATCCAGTTGAAATTACAGAGAGCTATTGCAACTTTGCCCGACAAACAACAACAGGTATTTAATATGAAGTATTTCGAAGAGTTGAAATATCGGGAAATGTCTGAAATACTGGATACTAGCGAAGGAGCACTTAAAGCCTCTTATCATATAGCAGCAAAGAAAATCGAGGAATATTTAAAATCAAATTAAACCTTTAATTAAAAATAGAGTCATAGAAGTGATGAAAAGCAATAAGTCTAAATATTCACAGAATCCTGGCTTTAAAATACCTGAAAATTACTTCGGGAATTTTGAAGAAAGAATGATGGCCAAATTGGATGAGCAGGACTTTTCTGATATTACTGCTCAAGACCATGGATTTTCTGTACCTAAAGGCTATTTCGATTCTTTGGAAAAGAAAATTGTTGCTAAAACACATAATAGCAAACCAAAAGTAATACGCTTAATCAAAAAAGAGTATGTATTCTATGCCGCCGCAGTTGCAGCAATCTTTGTGCTAATGTTGGGTGATTTTTTCAAAACCGGAGTTGAGCAGCCACTTGGTTGGGATGATATAGAGGTTTCCGCCATGGAAAGCTATATAGACGAAGGGTATGATATGGGAATAATAGAACTTAACTCTGCGGAAGTTTCAGATTTTGTATTTGAAAATGGTAAGCTTATTGATGATTCAGATTTTAAAACAGTAAATTCTGAGGCCGCTTTTGATTATATTGATGAGAATATGGAAAACCCGGCCTATATTTTAGAATAACTTATGAAAA
>CAXGBX010000261.1:0-3866 GCA_964008195.1 uncultured Flavobacteriaceae bacterium | reverse complement strand
CTTTCTGTTTTAGAAGAAGAATATAAGAATACTGTAAAAATTCCAAAAGACAATCTATATGGTATGCATCTTTATTCAAAGTTAGAATTGCAGGAGGTGAAAGTGCGCTATCTCGTACAGGATGATATACCATCTATTCATGGATATGTAATTCTTAGAAATGGTAAAAGGGTTAGATTTCATTGTTTACATCCAATGCCGCCAAGTCCTACGGAAAGTGAAACTTCTACAAATCGAGATGCTGAGTTATTAATGTTGGGCAGAGATGTAGATGTGGAGAAAGATTCTATACTCGTATTCGGAGATCTCAATGACGTAGCCTGGTCCAGAACAACAAGACTCTTTCAAAAACTAAGCGGACTTATGGACCCGAGAATAGGTAGAGGCTTCTTCAATACATTTCATTCAAAATACTTTTTATTAAGATGGCCCCTGGATCACGTTTTTCATACAAAAGACTTCACGCTGATAGATATTGCGAGAGAAAGAAATATTGGCTCAGACCATTTTCCCATGTATATTAAACTCAATTATGAACCTTCTGCTGAAGCCATCAATGAAGATACAGATCAACCTGCAGAAGAAGAAAAAGTATGGGCTGAGGAAAAGATTAAAAATGCTGATCCTATAAGACAGCGATTAGATTTTAACTCTCTTCAAAGTAAGCTGCTAACTTAGAGATTCCTTTCAATTTAGAGCAATGTTTTGCCGAAACCGGTTTTTCAATAAAATCTATTACATGGGGATCTTCAGCAGCGTTTCTTTTGTCTTTTCTATCTATAGATGAAGTAACCATCACTACATAAAAACGTTCATTACCGCTTACGAGTTTAAGTTTCTTTAAAAATTCCCATCCGGTCATTTTAGGCATATTGATATCTAACATGATAAGATAATCTACTTCTTTATCTGATTCATTCTCCAGAAAATCCAACGCTTTATGGGCATCTTTGAATGTGTAGGGGTCTAAATCCAATTCACATTTTGATACAATTTTTCGCTGAAGAAATGTAACTATTTCATCATCATCAATAATTAGGGTTCTTAACATAGGTAGGGTTTTTTGGGACTTAATTTAGAGTTCATCTTCGGTTTGAACTGCTATATTCCTTATAATTTTATCAAGTTCATCAGCTGAAATTAAAACATTCTCAAGTAATTCATTAACGTTATCAAGATCATTTTTATAATTAATTAGCAAATCTACCAGCCCCATAAGTTTCGCTAAAGGCGCTCTTACTACATGGGATTGAGTCCATGCGATTTCTTTAAGCCTTTTGTTATGGTTCTCAATGGCGATCAAATTTTGTTTTCTTTCTGTAATATCTTGCATAGAAGCAATGATTCGCTCAGGATCATCATTCTCATCAAGTATAAGATAACTTCGATCTAAAATATATTTGTAAGTTCCATCAGCACACCGAAATCTGTATTCAACCGTAAGATTGGTAAGACCTTCCATCTGCATTTTTCTGGTCAAAGATTTTACATATTCATAATCTTCGGGATGTATTTTACTATTCCACCACTCCCCACTGTACTTGCCATCTTTCTGGGCATATCCGAATAATTTGAAAGCCACTTCGCTAACCTTCATTTCATCTTTTTGGATGTCATAATCGGTAATAACATCACTCGTGGCTTTCGCTACAATATCATAACGCTTTAAACTATCTACGAGTTCCCTTTCTTGCTCAATAAATTCAGTAATATCCCTGGAGTTCATCACTAAGCCTCCTACGGCTGGATCATCACTTAAATTGGTGATAATTGTTTCAATCCAGCTCCATTTATTTCTTGCATTTTTAACCCGGTAGGAAGGCAGTTGAATTCTTCTCTTTGTCTTTAATTCTTCAAGATATGGTACGATATTTTTATAATCATCGGGATAGATATAATCCTCAAATTTAGTTCCGTCCATCTGAACAGGTTCCATACCAAAAACCGTCTTAGAGGCAGGACTATTGTAGATATAATTAAAATCATTATCTACAATTGAAATAAGATCTGAACCTTCCTGAACAAGAGCTTTAAAACGTTTTTCGCTGTATAACAAGCGTTCTTCGGCTTTAATTCTCGCAGTCACATCTTTTACAAGAGATAATCTAGATTCAACACCATCAAAAACAATAGGGTTACTATTCACATTTACAAAAATACGCCCACCATCCTTTTTTACGTGTTCTACTTTCACCTGAAAAAATTTATTGACATTGTTGGCCACCACTGCTTCCACCCTCTCGGCCTGATTTGGAGCCCAAAGATTTTTCACCGTCATTTCAGAAAATTCTTTTTCCGTATATCCATAAAGATCTAAAGCAGCCTGATTTACTTTTAAAAACCGGAGCTCCTTTCTATCCAATACCCATAAGGGCAATGGACTCACATCAAATAGACTTTTATATTTTTGCTCAGATTCCTCGAGCTTTTTCTGTACTTCCTTATTTTTTAAAATAGTTTCAGACAGCTCCTGATGTACCTTCTTAAGAGGGGTTATATCGGTACCATAAATGAATACTATATTTTCTTCTGTGAAATATTGCGAGAAACGCCAGGAAACCCAAATATATTTACCGTCTCTCCTTCGGCATCGCACCTCTAAATCTGAACTTTCAAAAGAAATGTCACTAATTACATTAAAGGTCTTCTCAAGATCTTCAGGATGAATAAATTCTGTGAATGGTTTTGTTAGTATTTCGCATTCTGAAAAACCAAATTTCTCCTTGAAGGAAGGGTTTATTTTTTTCACAAAACCATCCATCCCAATGGCGGCAATGAGGTTGGGAGAAAACTCAAAAAAATCATTTAATTGATCCTGGGTCCTTTTTCTTTCAATTGCTGAAGCAATTTGTAAAGTAAGGGATCCCAGCATTGCTACTTCTATTTCCTTTGATTTTTGAATTGAACCCAGACAGAATATGGAAACAATCTGCCCCTGAAAGATTATTGGAATACCCACTGCAGATTTAATATAGTCCGATTCATTCAGAATCATATTTTCCAATAATTCAGAGTCATAATCCTCCCGTAAAATTTCAACCTCACCAGTCTTCCACACCCTGCCAGGGAGACCCTGACCTTTAGAATAAGTGCTAGCAGAAAGATTATAATCTGAAAGATCTTTATCCAACGGCCAAAAAGCAGTTTTTATTAATTTCCGGTTGTCAATACTCAATTTGTATGCTTCAGCATAATCAAAACCCAGATCGTTACAGAGAATTTTCAAGGTCTTAGTCATTGCTTCATTAAAGCTAGGTTTATCGCCAAAGGCTTTGATAATTTTAAAGACGAGTTCCTGGTTCTTATTATGCAAATAGGTTTGGGTTATATCCCTGGCAATTCCCACTATGCCGATATTCTCATTTTCCGCATTCTTCAATGGCACTTTGGTAAGTAAAACCATTTCCTGTTTGCCGTCAACATTAGTTATCAGGTCTGGGCGATTAATAACCGGTTCCCCGGTTTGAATAACCCGCTCATTATCCTCAATAATTTCAGTACCCAGGTGAGGTTCAAAATAATCTAATGGGGTAGAGCCTTTGCTATGTTCACCGCTGGACTGACCTAAGATTTGAGTATGGAATTTTTTATTTACGAGGATTGATTGATGTTTTCTATCCTTGACAAAAATATAGTCGGGAATATTATCAATTATCGCACGTAACATCTGGCGTTCCTCAGTAATTCTATCCTCGGTAAGTTTCTGTTTCGTTATATCCTTAGCAATTCCGTAAACACCTATAATCTTTCCGTTATACTTAATAGGAAAATTATTGATATCTAAAGTTTTCCGGTTTCCGTTTACACTTACAAATCTTATCTGGTAGTTTTGATTTTCTCCCTGAACAGCTTTGGAAAACCTGTTA
>CAXGBX010000260.1:0-3867 GCA_964008195.1 uncultured Flavobacteriaceae bacterium | reverse complement strand
TTGTTTGGGTAAGCGGAAAAAATTCTGAAAAGAATGAATTTACATCGGTTTCAAAATGTTTGTTCAAGCAGAAGAAGGTATTATAGGCCTTTTTTGAATCGATATGCCAGTGATGTTGCGGACTGTAATTTCTTAGAAAAGATTTGATCTTCTTTGAAACGATCATTCCGCCAAAAGTCAATAGGATATCCGGCTGGAGTTTTTTAAATAAATCCTGCTTATTCTCATCTTTTTCTATAGGTCCTATTAATGTATCTATTCTGGTAAAAAATTGATCCTGATGTAGATTGGAAGTGGTCTCTGTGAGAACAATCACGCTAGGGTCCTCTGCCAACTCATTTAGAAACTTCTGCTCTACGGCATTTGGCTGAGCCACACCTACAATGATCATTTTTCGTTCCGCTCTATTCCATTCATTCGCATAATTCTGAAGTTGTTTTTCAGAATAATGTCTTTCTTTAATTTCAGGAAAAATCTGAAGCGGATTTACCTCAATATTTTCAACGGTATCATAAAGAGGTTCATAAAAAGGAACATTTATATGTACGGGGCCTTTTTCTTCAATCGCTTTATTTAGTGCCAGATTTACTTCCCGTTCATTGTGTTTTTGTGCTTCAAATTGTTTTTGCTGAAGTTTAGGGTCATTAGACTCATTTTCCAACACCAGTTCAGAATATAAATTGGCCGAATAAAGAATATGATTTTCAAAAACATTCTTTTGTCGAATAGTCTGACCGTCCCCAATATCAATACGTTCTACCGGTCGATCTGCGGAAATGATCACTAATGGAATATCGCTATAATAAGCCTCAGCGATCGCCGGATAATAGTTAAGCAACGCCGATCCTGATGTACACACCAAAGCGACGGGCTTTTTCAACTGCTGAGCCATTCCCAATGCAAAAAAAGCAGCACAACGTTCATCTACGATGCTGTAAGGAGTTATTTCATCATGATGCGTAAAACCTATGGTAAGAGGCGCATTTCTTGATCCGGGAGAAATTACAACATGTTTTATATCTTTTGCCACACACAGCGCAACCACCGAGCGGGCAACGGGAATTTTTGAATACTTCATAGAAACCCAAAATTACAATTTACAGCTAATTTTGCAGGTTGTTTTTGAGCTTATTTAACAAGAACGGCTTTCATAGTCTGTGCTTTATTCACAGTTTCCATCCATTCGTCTGCAGCATTCGAATCTTTAGTGATTCCTCCACCAATATAGATTCTGGCATTACCATCTTTCAATTTCATACACCTTAAATTTACGAATAGATCTGTTTTTTTTAAAATAGCTGTGAATTGCTGATTTTCCTGATTTCTTCTGTTTGAGTTTCTCTTACTTTCAGTCTTCATATTCAGTTCCCCCAGATATCCTGAATAGAATTCCCTTGAATAATCTTCATTTTCTAAAATAAAACTAAGAGCTTTCTGCTTGGGTAGTCCACAAACGGCGGGAGTTGGGTGTAAAATTTTTATCAGATTTTCAAGATCGGCCAGATTATCTAACTTTCCTGAGATATCGGTACAGATATGCAATAAACTACCGGCTTTAGCAGAATATGGGTTAGTAGCATGTATATTTCCTACACCTTTAGTTTTCTTAAGTGATTCCAGAATATAATCGGTAACAAATTTTTGTTCCTCAACTTCTTTTGGTTCCCATGCTACATCCATATTCCCTTTAAACATTTGGGTTCCTGCCAGCGCCATGGTTTCAAATCGGTTTCTTTCAACGTTTAGAAGTGTTTCCGGAGTTGCTCCCAGCCAGTAACCTGTTTCAGGATGAAACCATAGGTAAACAAAAGCCTGAGCATATTTATTTAAGAGATTCTTGAAAATTCTTATAGGATCTGGATCATATAACTGAACCCTTTCTGATCTGGATAAAACCACTTTTTGAAAATTCCCTTCTTTAATAGCATCAATCCCTTTTTGAACCAGATTTTCATGAATCTTCTGGTCCTTCTCCATAAACTCGAAACCTATAGTTGGTTCCTGTACATTATCTGGTCTATCATCCAAAAAGGTCTCTGCGGGAAATTCAAATTCGAAAAAATCCGATTCCTTGGCTGGAATTAAATATGTTGTCGCTTCCGCATTAAAAGGTGCAAAAACGAACCCGCTTTCAGAATGATCATTTATCTTATGCGAAATTTTATCTTTCTGCAACAATGCTTTTACAGTACTTGAACCGGGTTTTCTATAAGCGACAAAAGCTTTTTGACCCTGTACATGATCATTTAGTTTCTGAAAAAAATCAGTTTGTTCCATCATTTTCCTTTCTTTGGAAGCGCTATAGTGGTAAGTTTTACAATAGAAATAAGATTTGCATCCTCATCTGTAATCCTAATTTCAAAAAGTTGCGTAGTCCTTCCTTTATGAATAAAAGTCGCTTTAGCGAAAACATAACCTTCTTTGATACTTTTTAAATGATTGGCTGAAATTTCAATTCCGCGTACAAAATAATTATCAGTATCCAGAAAAACATAACTGGCCATGCTTCCCACACTTTCAGCAAGAGCAACACTTGCACCTCCATGTAAAACTCCGTCAGGCTGATGAACCCTGGAATTAACAGGCATTTTTGCAATGAGATAATCGTCGCCAATTTCAGTAAATTCAATTTCCAGCGTTTCCATCAACGTGTTTTTACACACTTTTTTTGAAAGCTCAAGCAATTCTTCCTTCGTCATCATTTAAAAGATTGGTTACTTTGTAAAAGTACAAAACAGCAAACAACCATGAGCAAAGAGAAAAGCCTTTCTTACACCATTTCCAACACATACTCATCCCTGAATTCAAAAACCGAAAAAACCAAAACCGTCTGGCTTGTTTTTCACGGCATCGGATATTTAAGTCGGTATTTTCTGAAGTATTTTAAGCATTTAGACCCGGAAGAAAATTATATTATTGCTCCTCAGGCTCATTCCAAATACTACCTAAATGGAGAATATCGTCATGTGGGCGCATCATGGCTTACCAAAGAAAACACTGAAGCTGAAATTGAAAATATGCTGAATTACCTCGATGCTGTTTTTGATTCTGAAAGTCTTTCTGAAGTTGAAAACCTTAATATTTTCGGTTATTCCCAAGGAGTTTCAGTCGCCACCAGATTTGTGGCCAGAAGAAAGATAAAGTGCAAAAACCTGATTATGCATTCTGGGAAAGTTCCGCAGGAATTAGAAACAGAGGATTTTAATTTCTTAGACAACACTCATTTTACTTTTATCTACGGAACTGAAGATAAGTATCTGGAAAATGGAATTATCAAAGTAGAGAAAAAGAGATTGAACAATTTATTTCCAAAAAACTTAAAGATCGAGAGTTTTAAGGGCGGACATGAAGTAAATACCGAGTTGATCTCAAAATTTGCTTAAATTGGAATTTTATGCGGTTGTCTTACTTTCTCTAAATGACTTAAATCAAGTATTTATGTCATTTCGACCAAAGGGAGAAATCTCTTATCAATTGAAGCCATGAAACAAAAATCCTCCGGAAAAACTTCCATTTTCAAAAGCCTGGGTCCCGGTTTCCTTTTAGCCGGAGCCGCCATTGGAGTTTCTCATTTAGTTCAATCTACCCGTGCTGGCGCCGATTACGGATTTTTACTCTTATGGGTTTTAATACTGGCCTGTGTAACCAAATATCCTTTTTTAGAGTTTGGTCCGCGCTATGCTGCAGGAACCGGAAATCACTTAATTACCGGTTATAAAAAACTGGGGAAATTTCCTTACTGGACCTTTATTCTAATAACCGTTGGCAGTATGTTTATCATTCAGGCAGCGGTAACCCTCGTAACTGCCGGCCTCGCAGAGAAATTATTCGGAATGGGCTGGTCTACATTTACCTGGAGTTTCATTA